>JAGRFO010000053.1 GCA_020446005.1 Rhodocyclaceae bacterium
GCGTCACCAACCGGCTGCGCGAGGCCAGTTCGATCCACTGGCACGGCATCATCCTGCCGTATCAGATGGACGGCGTGCCGGGCATCAGCTTTGCCGGCATCGCGCCGGGCGAGACCTTCACCTATCGCTTCCGCCTTGAGCAAAGCGGCACCTACTGGTACCACTCGCATTCGGGCATGCAGGAGCTGACCGGCATGTACGGGGCGATCATCGTCGAGCCGCGCGGCGGGGAGACGATTCGCGCCGACCGCGATCACGTGGTGTTGCTGTCGGACTGGACCGACGAAGACCCGATGCGCGTTTTCGCCAAACTCAAGGGGCAGAGCGACTACTACAACTATCGCCAGCCGACCGCGGCCGACTTCCTGCGCGACGCCGCGCGCGACGGGCTGGGCGCGGCGATGGACAAGCGCCGCATGTGGAACGCCATGCGCATGAGCCCCACCGATCTGGCCGATCTGTCGGCGGCCACGCTGACCTATCTGATGAACGGCGCCACCCCGGCGGGCAACTGGCGCGGCGCGTTCCGCCCCGGCGAGCGGGTGCGGCTGCGCTTCATCAACGGCGCCGGCAACAGCTTTTACGACGTGCGCATTCCCGGCCTGCCGATGACGGTGGTGCAGTCCGACGGGGTGAATGTCGAGCCGGTGACGGTGGACGAATTCCGCTTCGGGCCGGGCGAAACCTACGACGTCATCGTCACCCCCAAAGACGACGCCTACACCGTGTTCGCGCAGGCGATGGACCGCAGCGGCTACGCCCGCGGCACGCTCGCCGTGGCGGACGGGCTGAGCGCGCCGGTGCCCGCGCTCGACCCGGTCGAATGGCTGGGCATGGGCGACATGATGGGGGCCATGGGCGCGATGGCTCATGATGGGCCGGCGCATGGCGCACCGATGATGGACCACCGCCAGCACGCCATGCCGGGCATGAATCACGCCGCCATGCCGGCCAACCCGCTGGCGCGCGCCAGCCGCACGGTGCGCCACGCGCGCAGCGAGTACGGCCCGGGCACCGACATGCGCGTCGACATGCCGCGCAGCAATCTGGACGACCCCGGCGTCGGCCTGCGCCACACCGGCCGGCGCGCGCTGACGCTGGCCGATCTGGCGACCATCGACGGCCCGATGGACCCGCGCGGCGCCGAGCGCGAGATCGAACTGCATCTGACCGGCAACATGGAGCGCTACACCTGGTCCTTCGACGGGCTGGAATTCGGCCAGAGCACGCCGGTGCACATGCGCTACGGCGAGCGGCTGCGGGTGATCCTGCACAACGACACGATGATGACCCACCCGATGCACCTGCACGGCATGTGGAGCGAGCTGGAAACCGCCGACGGCCAGTTTCAGGCGCGCCGCCACACCCTGCCCGTGCAGCCGGCGCAGCGCATCAGCTTTCTGGTCACGCCCGACGCGCTGGGCCGCTGGGCCTGGCATTGCCATCTGATGTTCCACATGGATGCGGGCATGTTCCGTCAGGTGGTGGTGTCATGAGCGCCCACCGCTTGTCCCTGATCGCGTTGCTGATCGCCGCGCCCGCCGCGCTGGCGCAAAGCGCCGGTGGGCACGCCGGCCATCACCCCGCGACGGCCGCGCCGGCGATGGACCACGGCGAGATGCAGATGCAGGGCGGTGCCGCGCCGGCCGATGCGCGCGACCCGCACGCCGGTTCCGGCGGCTATACGCTCGAGCGCGGCCCCTACACGCTGGAGGGCCCGCGCTCGCTCCATCTTGCCGACGAACATCGTTTTGCCCGCCTGAGCGTCGACCGCCTCGAACGGGTCGACAGCCGCGATGCCACCGCCACGGTCTACGACGTGCAGGGCCGGATCGGGCGCGACTACACCTATCTGGCGCTCAAGGCCGAGGGCGACTACGCCGACGGCCAGCTCGCCGATGCGCACACCGAAGTGCGCTACGCCCGCGCCCTCGACAGCTACTGGGACGGCCACCTCGACCTGCGCCACGACACCGGCAGCGGGCCGGATCGCACCTGGCTGGGTCTTGGCGTGCAAGGCCTGGCGCCGTACTGGTTCGAGCTCGATGCCAGCGTCTATGCGGGCAGCGCCGGGCGCAGCGCGCTGGTGCTCGAAGCCGAATACGAGCTGCTGCTCACCCAGCGGCTGGTGCTCGAACCGCGCGCCGAGCTGGCCGTGCATGGCAAGGCCGACCGCGCCAACGGCGTGGGCAGCGGGCTCTCCGATGCCGCCTTCGGGCTGCGGCTGCGCTACGAAATCACGCGCCAGTTCGCGCCCTACATCGGCATCGAGTGGCACAGGAAGTTTGGCCAGAGCGCCGACTTTGCCCGCGACGACGGCGAGACCGCGCGCGAAACCCGTACCATGGCCGGCGTCCGCTTCTGGTTCTGATGGCGGCGCATTTTGTGTTGCCTTGTTTTTTGGGAGATCGAGATCATGAAAAAAAGCATTGCCCTGCTCGCCATGAGCGTGCTGTCCGCCGCGGCGCTGGCGCACGGTACGGCCAGTCAACACGCCGCCGAGTCGATGCCCATGCCAATGGGCGGCCCCGACATGCAGCAGATGCATGAACAGATGCACGGGCCCGGGATGGGGCATCCGGGGGACCCGAGCCAGGTCACGCGGACGCTGGAGATTGTGCTCGACGACAGCCTGCGCTTCGTGCCCGCCGAGCTCACCGTCAAGGTTGGTGAAACGGTGCGCTTCTTCCTCAAGAACAGCGGCCAGCAACCGCACAGCATGATGATTGGTCCGCTGGCGCAGTTGCAGACCCACGCCGCGATGATGGCCAACATGCCGAGCATGCCGCACGCCGCGCCCAATCTGCTGGAGCTCAAGCCGGGCAAGCGCGGCGGGCTGGTGTGGCAGTTCGATCAGCCGGGCACGGTCGACTTCGCCTGCCTCACCGCCGGGCATCTCGACGCCGGCATGGTCGGCAAGATCGTCGTCACCGAATAAGCCGCCCATGCGCTGGCTGAAAAAACAGTGGGCGGCGCTGAGGCGCTGGATGCAGGCCAACCAGCAGGCCCACGCCAAAGCCAAGCCCCATGCCTGCTGCTCCGCGCCGCCGCCCGGTGCGGGGCGTGGGCGAAAGTAACCGTAGGAGTGTATTGCAATGAAGAAACTCACCGCCGTGGCCGTTGTGCTGGCGGCCTTGTCGCCGCTGAGCATGGCGCAGGGCTGGGACGTGCCCCAGCCTTCATCCGGGCTGATGCCCAACCCCAATGTCGGGAAACCGCTGTTCGAAAAGAACTGCGCGGCCTGTCACGGTGCGGCGCTCAATGGCAGCGACAAGGGACCGCCGCTCCTGCATAAAATCTACGAGCCATCGCATCACAGCGACATTGCGTTCCAGATCGCCGCCAAGCACGGTGTGCGCGCGCACCACTGGAAATTCGGCGACATGCCGCCGGTCGCCGGGGTGAGCGCCGACGAGGTGGCCCACATCACCGCCTACGTGCGCATGCTGCAGCGTCGCGCCGGCATTCACTGAGGCGGGCGATTCAGTCCTTGTGCGGCGGCGTGCCCGGCGGGTGCTCGTGTGAGGCGGCCGCGCCGTGGTGGTCGGCCGCTGCCCCGCCGCCGTGTGAATGGCCGTCGCTGGCCTTCACCCAGCCGGCGTATTCGCCCGGCCCCATGTCGGGCAGCACGCGCAGCAGCGCGACCAGATCCCAGATGTCGCCGTCGGTCATCCCGCCCTGACCCCAGGCCGCCATGCCGCTGGCCTTGATGCCGTGCTTGATGACCCAGAAGCGCTCGTTGTCGGCGGGGTTGGCGCCCGGGTCCGCCTCGCCGTCGGGGCGACTGGCCAGATCGGGCGGCACCGGGTAGAGCCCGCTGCGGATTTCGGATTGCTCCACCCCGGGTTGCAGGTGGCACTCCGCGCACATCGCCGCGTAGTTGCCCGCGCCGCGCCGTACGCGTTGTGGGTCGTCCAGGTCGCCCGGTGCGGCGATGCCGCTCGCCGCCCGCGAAATCGCGCGCTGGCGGGCCGTGTCGAGCACGCTGTAGGTGAGCGGGTGGTGCGGCGCGTCGGCCGCCACGTCCACGCCGCCGACCCAGACCATCGCCGCGCCGGTGGTCAGCAAACCGCATAGCGTTGCCAGAACGCCGAGGAAAAACCGGCTCATATCGTCTCTCCAGGTATTGTGGGGGCCTCTTGCGCGGCATTGTCGACACGCGTGTCAAGCCAGCATCATTGTCGGCCGCCGCGGTGAACCGTTGCGTGACCACACGATGACAAAAATGTCATCCCTGGGCAAACGCATTGCAAACCGCGCCGCGCACGGCGTGCACTGTATACTGCGCACCAACGCCTCTGATTCGCCATGCGTGCGGGGCACGGTTTACTTGAATATCGCCAGCTGACAAACCTGTTTGCGCTTGGCACGGGAGGAGAAACGGGAATGGCATCGGTCAACAAAGTGATTTTGGTAGGCAACCTCGGGCGCGACCCCGAAATCCGTTACGCCCCCTCGGGCGACGCAATCTGCAATCTCAGCATCGCCACCACGGATACCTGGAAAGACAAGCAGACCGGCGAGAAG
>JAGRFO010000054.1 GCA_020446005.1 Rhodocyclaceae bacterium
AGACCGGGCGCAACTTCGCCGCCGGGATGTCCGGTGGGGTGGCCTATGTGCTCGATGAAGCCGGCGACTTCGAAGCCCGCTGCAACATGGCCCAGGTGGCTCTGGAGCCGGTCGAGGAGGAGTTCGAGGCGCGCAAGGGGACCGAATCGGGCGACGATCTCGAATCGCTCGGCCAGGTCGACGTGCGTCACCTCGGGCAGGCCGACGAGGCGATCCTCAAGGGCTTGATCGAAAAGCACGCCGCGTTCACCGGCAGCAAGCGCGCGCAGCACATTCTCGAACAATGGGCGACCTGCCGCGCCAAGTTCGTCAAGGTGATGCCGCACGAATATCGTCGTGCGCTGGCCGAAATGGCCGCGCAGAAGCAACTGGAGGCTGCGTAAGATGGGTAAGCCCACAGGTTTTCTTGAGTATCAGCGGCTGACCGAAGCGGCCGCGCCGGCCGAGGCCCGCGTCAAGGACTTCAAGGAGTTCGTGCTCCGCCTGTCCGACGAAGAAACGGCGCAGCAGGGCGCGCGCTGCATGGACTGCGGCATCCCGTTCTGCAACAACGGCTGTCCGGTCAACAACATCATTCCGGACTGGAACGATCTGGTCTTCCGCCACAAGTGGGAGGAGGCCATCCGGGTGCTCCATTCCACCAACAACTTCCCCGAGTTCACCGGTCGCATCTGCCCCGCCCCGTGCGAGGCGGCGTGCACGCTCAACATCAACACCGACGCGGTCGGCATCAAGTCGATCGAGCGCTCGATCATCGACCGGGCGTGGGACAGCGGCTGGGTCAAGCCGCAGCCGCCGACGGTCAAGACCGGCAAGAAAGTTGCCATCGTCGGCTCGGGCCCGGCCGGCCTGGCCGCCGCGCAGCAGCTCGCACGGGTCGGTCACGAGGTGGTGGTGTTCGAGAAGAACGACCGCATCGGCGGCCTGCTGCGGTATGGCATTCCCGATTTCAAGCTCGAAAAATCGACCATCGACCGGCGCGTGGCGCAAATGGAAGCCGAAGGGGTGAGCTTCCGCACCCGGGTCTGCGTGGGCACCAATCCCGACATGGTCGGGGTCACCAACGACGGTACGGAAGTGATCAGCGCCAGTCGGCTCACCGAGGAGTTCGACGCCGTGCTGCTGGCCGCCGGTTCCGAGACCCCGCGTGACCTGCCGGTGCCGGGGCGCGAGCTGGGCGGCGTACATTTCGCGCTCGAATTCCTGATCCCGCAGAACAAGACCGTCGCCGGCGACGGGCCCAATCCGATCTCGGCCACCGGCAAGCACGTCATCGTTATCGGCGGGGGTGATACCGGTTCCGACTGTGTCGGCACCAGCTATCGTCACGGCGCCGCGTCGGTGACCCAGTTCGAGCTGATGCCGCAGCCGCCGGAAGAAGAGAACAAGGCGCTGACCTGGCCCTACTGGCCGATCAAGCTGCGCACCTCGTCCTCGCACAAGGAAGGCGAGACGCGGCGCGAATTTGCCATCGCCACCAAGCAGTTCAGCGGCGAAGGCGGGGTGGTCAAATCGCTCACCACCGTCCGGCTCGAATGGAAGGACGGCAAGATGAGCGAAGTGCCCGGCTCGGAGGAAACCTATCCGGCCGATCTGGTGCTGTTCGCGATGGGCTTCACCCAGCCGGTCGGCTCGCTGCTCGACGCCTTCGGGGTCGACAAGGACGCGCGCGGCAACGCCAAGGCCAGTACCGACGGTGCGGGCTGCTACGCGACCAGCGTAACCAAAGTGTTCGCCGCCGGCGACGTGCGTCGCGGCCAGTCACTGGTGGTGTGGGCGATCCGTGAAGGTCGCCAGGCCGCGCGTGAAGTGGACACTTATCTGATGGGGGCGTCCGATCTGCCGAGGTAAGCGTGGGCGACCTTCACGGATCGTCCGGGCAGACAACAAAAAAGCGGCTTCGGCCGCTTTTTTGTTGTGCGTGTTGGTCGTGTTCAGTCGCCCAGCAGATCCAGCGTGTGGCGGGCGATCATCCACTCCTCGTTGGTTGGGATGATCGCCACCGCGACGCGGCTGTCGGCGAGGTCGATGCGGCGGTGGTGGCCGGCGTTGGCGTCGGGGTCGATGCGCACCCCCAGCCAGGCGGCGTGTTCTGCCACGGCCTGACGGATCGGCGCGGCGTGTTCGCCGATGCCGCCGGTGAACACCAGCGCGTCGAGCCCGCCCGCGGCGGCGGCCAGAGAGCCCAGTTCGCGGCCGATGCGGTAGCAGAACAGGTCCACCGCCTGGCGCGCTTCGGGGGCGGTTGATTCGAGCAGATTGCGCATGTCGGCGCTGAGGCCGGAGACGCCGAGCAGGCCGGATTCCTTGTACAGCAAGCGCGTCAGCGCCGGCGCGTCCATCCCTTTTTGCTCCATCAGATAGAGCAGCACGCCGGGGTCGAGGCTGCCGCTGCGGGTGCCCATCATCAGGCCGTCGATGGCGGTGAAGCCCATGCTGGAGGCGACGCTCTGGCCGTCGCTCAGGGCGCACATGCTGGCGCCGTTGCCGAGATGGGCGATCACCACCGCGCCGGCCGCGCACTCTGCGCCGAGCACCGCCGGCAACTGGCGGCTGACATATTCGTAGGACTGGCCGTGAAAGCCGTAGCGGCGGATGCCTTCGTCGTGTAGCGCGCGCGGCAGGGCGAAGCGCTGCGCCAGTTCCGGCTGGCTGCGGTGGAAGGCGGTGTCGAAGCAGCCCACCTGCGGGAGCGCGGGCATGAGGGCGGCAACGGCACGCACCGCGCGCAGGTTGTGCGGCTGATGCAGTGGCGCCAGCGGCGAGAAGGCCGCCAGGGCGTCGAGCACCTCGGCATCGAGCGCCACTGGCGCGCTGTAGCGCGCGCCGCCGTGGACGATGCGATGCCCGGCGGCGATCAGCGTCAGGCCGGGGGTGTGGGTGCGCAGCCAGCCGAGCAGGGTGTCGAGCGCGTGCTGGTGGTGGGCGTTCAGGTCGTCGCCGGGCGGCTGCTCGAGCGACCGGTCGAAGCGTGCGCCCTCGCGACCACGCGCGTGCAGCTGCGGGGCGATGCCGATGGCCTCGATCTGCCCGGCCAGCGCGGGGGTGTCGACCAGATCGGGCTCGACCGGATAGAGCGCGAACTTGAGGCTCGACGAGCCGGCGTTGAGGACCAGAACCGCCTTCATCGTTCGAGCACCTTCTGGCGCCGGCAGTGGGCGATGAGCTGGGCGATGGCGCAGGAGGCGGCGCGTGCTTCGGCAGTGTCAGCGCGGCTGGTGAGGACGATCGGCACGCGGGCGCCGAGGACCACCCCGGCGAGCACAGCGTCGGCCAGGTATTCGAGCTGCTTGGCCACCATGTTGCCGGATTCGAGGTCCGGCACGATCAGGATGTCGGCGTTGCCGGCCACCGCCGAGACGATGCCCTTGGTCTTGGCAGCGACCAGGGAGATGGCGTTGTCGAAGGCCAGCGGGCCGTCCAGGATGCCGCCCTTGATCTGGCCGCGGTCGGCCATCTTGCACAGCGCGGCGGCTTCGATGGTCGAGCGCAGCTTGGGGGTGACGGTCTCGACCGCCGAGAGGATCGCCACCTTGGGCGCGGGCATGCCCATCATCTGCGCCACTTCGATGGCGTTCTGGATGATGTCGGCCTTGTCCGCCAGGGTTGGCTCGATGTTGATCGCCGCGTCGGAGATCAGCAGCGGGTGCGGGTAGGTGGGCACCTCGGCGATGAAAACGTGGCTGATGCGGCGCTCGGTGCGCAGCCCGGTCTGCTTGTGGACCACTGCGCTCATCAGCTCGTCGGTGTGCAGCGAGCCCTTCATCAGCGCTTCGACGTCGCCGCGGCGGGCCATCGACACGGCGATGTCGGCGGCTGCGTGGCTGTGCGGCGCGTCGACGATCTCGATCCCGTCGAGGCTGAAGCCTTCCGCCTCGGCCACCGCGCGGATTTTCGCCTCGGGGCCGACCAGCACCGGAATCACCAGGCCTTCCTCGGCGGCCTGCAAGGGGCCGGCCAGCGATTCGGTGTCGCAGGGATGGGCCACCGCGATGCGCACCGGCTCAAGCCCGGCGGTGAGCGAGATCAGGTGCTGGTAGCGCAGTTCCTTGTCCGAGACCGTGATCTCGGGGAGATTGACCCGCGCGCGGCGAATTTTTTCGGTGGGCGCCTGCACCTCGGCAGTGCCGTCGATGACCTTGAGGCCGTCCTGGTTGTTGGCGATGCATTCGAGCACGAGGTGGTAGTTGTGTTCGTACTTCTCGCGGCAGGTGACCGTGACGGTGAGGGTGTCGCCGACGCTGACCGGCCGCCAGAATTTGAGCGACTGGGCGATGTACACCGTGCCGGGGCCGGGAAACTCGGTGCCCAGAATCGACGAGAACAGCGTGCTGCCCCACATGCTGTGGCCGACCACTTCGCGAAACTGGCTGGAGCGCGCGAATTCCGGATCGACGTGGGTGGGGTTGACGTCACCCGACATGACCGCGAAGAGGTGAATGTCGTTGGGGGTGAGGGTGCGGATCAGCTGCGCGTGGTCGCCAATGGCGATTTCGTCGAAGGTCCGGTTCTCGATGTATTGCTGGATCGCTCTCTGCATGGGGGTTCCCCGTATTGTTTGCATTGCAACATAACCATTCTATCGACAGTTTTGTTGCAAAAGTTAGCCCGCGACCAAAGCATACTGCAATGCAGCATTTGTGTCTTGCGGTGATCCGCGGCGTGGGTGAGAAGCAGTTAACGAAGCGCCCCGAGGCTGCATGCTAGAATCCGCCCGCAATTCCCCGACAAATGGAATCGTCATGCAAGTTGTGGTTCTCGCCGCCGGACAGGGCAAGCGGATGCGCTCGGTGCTGCCCAAAGTGTTGCAACCCATCGCCGGCCGGCCGATGCTGGCCCATGTGCTCGACACCGCGCGTGCCTTGGGCAGCGAGCAGATATGCGTGGTGTATGGCCATGGCGGCGAGCGCGTGCGCGAAGCGCTCGACGCCCCCGATCTGGCATGGGCGCTGCAGGCCCCGCAACTGGGCACCGGCCACGCCGT
>JAGRFO010000055.1:0-17974 GCA_020446005.1 Rhodocyclaceae bacterium
CGCCATGGGCTGGGGAGGCGGGGGGGCGCGGGGGACGGCCGCGCGCCAGCGCTACAAGGGCCTGGGGGAGATGAGCCGCGGGCAGCTCTGGGAAACCACCATGGACCCCACCGTCCGCCGCCTGCTCAAGGTCCAGATCGAAGACGCCATCGCCGCCGACGAAATCTTCACCACCCTCATGGGCGATCAGGTCGAACCGCGCCGCCAGTTCATCGAGAGCAATGCGCTTTATGCGCGGAATATCGACGTGTGATTCGAAGTGTAGATAGACGCATCACCTGAGAAATCGGGCCCCATAAATTGAGAAATTTATGGGGCTTTTTGTTTGCATGGCATTTGGCTCATTTCACAGCTTTTGGGGTTCACAACGTCGAACCGCTGATTGTGGCCATCCAGCAAGGCCGCCGTCGCTGCACTTCAGGACGCCTGAGTAGGAACGCTCGCGGTTATCTTTCATAATCCGTCTTCGAGACGGCCACAGATTCCACCCAACAAGAATGCTCAACGACATCAAGAAAACGCTCTGGGCCTCGGCCGACAAGCTGCGCGCCAACATGGACGCCGCCGAGTACAAGCACCTGGTGCTGGGTCTCATCTTCCTCAAGTACGTCTCCGACACTTTCGCGGCCCGCCGGGCCGAGCTGACCGCGCGATTCGCGGATGAGCGCGATGACTACTTTCTGCCCGATGCCGACGCCGACATGCTGACCGAGGAGTTGGAAGACCGGGACTACTACATCGAGTCGAACGTCTTCTGGGTGCCCGAAGAGGCTCGATGGGAAAACCTTCGCGCCGTGGCCAAACAGACGGACATCGGCAAGCGCATCGACGAAGCGCTCGCGGTCATCGAAACCGAAAACCCCAAGCTGAAGGGGATTCTCGACAAGCGTTATGCCCGTGCCCAGCTGCCGGATGGCAAGCTCGGTGAATTGGTGGACCTGGTCTCGACCATCGGCTTTGGCTCTGACGCAAGCCAGGCGCGAGACATCCTCGGGCAGGTCTACGAATACTTCCTCGGCCAGTTCGCGAACGCCGAGGGCAAAAAGGGCGGGCAGTTCTACACGCCAGCCAGCATCGTCAAGACCCTGGTGGCCGTGCTCTCGCCCCATCACGGCAAGGTCTATGACCCCTGCTGCGGCTCTGGCGGCATGTTCGTGCAGTCCGAAAAGTTCATCGAAGCCCACGGCGGCAAAATTGGCGATGTCTCCATCTATGGTCAGGAGTCGAACCCGACCACTTGGCGCCTGGCGGCCATGAATCTGGCCATTCGCGGCATCGACTACAACCTGGGACGCGAGCCGGCGGATACCTTCACCAAGAACCAGCACCCGGACCTGCGCGCCGACTTCATCCTCGCCAACCCGCCCTTCAACATCAGTGACTGGTGGCATGGCAGCCTTGAGGGCGACCCGCGCTGGGTCTATGGCACGCCGCCGCAGGGCAACGCCAACACCGCCTGGCTACAGCACATGTTGTATCACCTCAAGCCCAACGGCCGTGCCGGCATCGTGTTGGCGAATGGCTCGATGAGCTCCAGCCAGAACAGCGAAGGGGACATCCGCCGCGCCATGGTCGAGGCCGATGTGGTTGAGGTCATGGTGGCCTTGCCGGGTCAGCTGTTCTTCAACACACAGATTCCGGCCTGCCTGTGGTTCCTCACCAAACAGAAGAGCAGCCGCAAGGGCGAAGTGCTGTTCATCGACGCTCGCAAGCTGGGTTCCATGATTAGCCGGGTCCAGGCTGAACTGACGGATGAGGTCATCAGCCGGATTGGCGACACCGTGTCCGCCTGGCGGGGCGAGGGTGCTGGCAACTATGAAGACATCCCCGGCTACTGCCGCAGCGTCAAGCTGGCCGAGATTGGCGAGCATGGGCATGTGCTGACGCCGGGGCGGTATGTCGGTGCCGAGGAAGTGGAGGACGACGACGAAGCCTTTGCCGAGAAGATGCAGAAGCTCACGGAAAAGCTCGGCGAGCAGATGGCAAAAGGCGCGGAACTGGACCAGCTGATTCGGCAGAAGCTGGGGGGGCTGGGGTATGAGTTCTGAGTGGCCGCTGCAAACACTCGAATCTCTGGCCAAAGAAGTCACGGTTGGATACGTTGGTCCGATGGCAGATGAATACGTCGAACATGGCGTCCCGTTCCTACGCTCGTTGAACATTCAGCCGTTCGGTATCAGTACGACTGACCTAAAGTATGTCACCACCGAGTTTCATCAAAAGATAAGGAAATCTGCGTTGAAGCCGGGCGACGTTGCAATCGTCAGAACGGGCAAACCGGGGACATGTGCCGTTATTCCGGAGTGGCTCGTTGACGCCAATTGTTCCGACTTGGTCATCGCTAGGTGCGGACCGTCAATTCGCCCGCGGTTTCTCTGCTACTGGGTTAATTCGGTCGCTTCCCACCACATCTCGTCACACCTAGTCGGCGCAGTTCAGCAGCACTTCAATGTTGGCGCAGCCAAAGCGATGAAAGTTGCTGTGCCGAGCTTGAGAGAACAGGACTGCATCATTGGAGTCCTTGGCTCTCTCGACGACCGCATCACCCTCCTGCGCGAAACCAACACCACCCTCGAAGCCATCGCCCAGGCCCTCTTCAAATCCTGGTTTGTCGACTTCGACCCGGTCCGCGCCAAGCAGGAAGGCCGTGCCCCGGAAGGCATGGATGAAGCCACGGCGGCGCTGTTCCCGGATGGGTTTGAGGAATCGGAGTTGGGGCTGGTGCCTAAGGGGTGGCGGCTAGGCGAGCTGAGAAATATTGCTCAGACGGCCAAGCGCCAATTACAGGCGTCCGAACTGCATGCAGATTTGCTTTACGTCGGGCTTGAGCATATTCCTCGAAAGTCGTTCAGTCTTACCGATTGGGGACGGGCCGAAGGGCTTGAAAGCGCCAAATCTGCGTTTGCCGAGGATGACATACTGTTTGGAAAGCTCCGCCCGTATTTCCACAAGGTTGTGATTGCGCCATTTTCAGGCGTTTGCTCGACCGACATTCTGGTCTGCCAGCCGACATCGCCTGCTTATTGGGGTGTCGCCGCCATGCACTTGTTCAGCGTCCCACTGATTGATTACGCCGACCGCCTTTCGAACGGCGCGAAAATGCCACGCGTTACCTGGAAAGATTTAGCGGCATATCCCTTGTGCGTGCCATCCGCTGAGATTGCGAGGCGTTTCAACGAGGCACTTGAACCCATGATTGCTCGAATGAAGGCAAACATACACCAAGCCCGAACCCTCGCCGCCCTCCGCGACACCCTTCTCCCCCGCCTGATTTCCGGGCAGCTGCGGTTACCTGAAGAACAAGCCCAACTGGGGGTAGCTCTCGTATGACGAAAGACCTGACCACCTCGGCGGTAGCGCGCAGCAATGTCCTCAACAACCGCTATGCCCTCAGCAAGCTGGAAGAACACCTGGCGCTGGGTGGCCTGCGCATTGAAGGTGAAGTGTTCTTCTTCAAGTCGCATGTGGCCGAACTGCTGGACATGGATGAGCGCACCATCGACCGTTACCTGGCCAGCCACGAGGCTGAACTCAAACAGAACGGATACCGCGTTCTCAAAGGAAAATCGTTACGGGGCTTGAAGTTAGCTCAAGTCGGCGACATGCATGTCGCCGACTTGATTGGTCCCAAGGTGCCCACGCTCGGGGTGTTTTCGTTTCGGGCCGTGCTGAACGTCGCCATGCTGGTGACCGAGAGCGAGCGCGCCAAAGCCATCCGCAACCGGATGCTGGATATTGTGCTGGATGTCGTGGCCGAGCGCACGGGAGGGCACACACGCTTCATCAACCAGCGCGACCAGGACTACCTTCCTTCTGCCTTTATGGAGGAGAGCTACCGGAAGCAGTTCACCAATGCCCTGCGCGACCACGTTGACATGGGCAACCACAAGTACGCGGTGTTCACGGACAAAATTTACCAGGCCGTTTTCTGCGAAAACGCCCGCGAATACAAGCAGGTACTGCGCCTGGCCGACGGGGACAGCACACGCGACACGATGTATGCCGAAGTGCTGAAAACCTTGGCGGCCTTTGAAAGTGGTTTGGCCGCCAGCGTTCAACAACTGGCGCAGCGATTAGGCCGTAAGCTCAAATCGGCAGAGGTGGATGCTCTTCTGGCCGAGGCCGCCGCTAGCCCCTACCTCAAGCCCTTAATTGATGATGCCCGAACCCGCATGGCCAGCCGCGACCTGGGCTTTCGAGAATCGCTGCATCAGAAGCTGGAAGCCTATGTTCAGGCCGTGCCTGAAGCCGATTTCGAGCGTTTCCTGGGAGAGCGCAGCCAAGCACTGGAAGAGCGACTTTCAGACCCGAAGCTCCTGGCAGTGCTCAAACGGCTGAAGGACCGTTGAGCCCATGGATGCCCTGACGCTGTACTTCGATGCCCAACATGCCGTGGATGTGCATGACTGGATTATTGAATACTCCGGTGGTTTGCCAGGCTTGAAAGACCTGGGTCAGTTGGAAAGTGTTCTACAGCACATTCAGAACGATGACTATTACCCCACGTTTGACGCCAAGCTCACGCATTTGATTTTCGGCATCAACAAGTTTCATGCCTTCAATGATGGCAACAAACGGTCAAGTCTGACATTGGGTGCCTATTTCCTGACGCTGAATGGGTATGACTATTGCGTTCCACAGTTCGTGCTTCAAATGGAAAACATCGTTGTAGAAATTGCAAAAGGCACCATAGGTCGAGAATTGCTTCAGCGAATGGTTGTGTCGCTGATTGAGGATGACGATTTTCCCGAAGAACTCAAACTCGATTTGCTGGACGCCATGACGCATGGCCACATTACTGACGATTTAAATGAAGGATAAGACCAGAAAGCGAAAAGCCCCGGTGAACCCACCGAGGCTGTAGCGCCGACCGGGAACCCCCAATCCACTTAGCGCTGAATGCTAGTGCAAACGAGTGAGCCGTAAAAGCAATTTCAACCAAGGAACGCGCGTGACCGAAGACCAACTCGAGCAGGAAACGCTGGGCTGGCTGGCTGAAGTGGGCTACGCCCACCGCTTTGGTCCCGACATCTCACCGGACGGCTCTGACCAGGAGCGAGACGACTATCGCCAGGTTCTTCTGGTCGAGCGCCTGCGCAACGCGTTGACCCGCCTCAACCCCGACATCCCCCTAGCCGCCCGCGAGGATGCGCTTCAGCAGGTCAAAGACCTGGGCATCCCCGTACAACTCGCCGCCAACCGCCACTTCCACAAGCTGCTGGTCGGCGGCGTGCCCGTTCAGTATCAGAAGGATGGCGAGACTCGCGGTGACTTCGTGCGCCTTATCGACTGGATAACCCCGGCCAACAACGAATGGCTCGCCATCAACCAATTCTCCATCAAGGGCCATCACAACTCACACGCGCACACCCGCCGGCCGGACATCATCCTGTTCGTGAATGGCCTGCCGCTGGTTCTATTGGAATTGAAAAATCCAGCCGATCAAGCTGCTGACATCTGGAAGGCCTACGACCAGATTCAGACGTACAAAGAGCAGATTCCGGACGTCTTCCAGTACAACGAAATCCTCGTCATCTCCGACGGCTCGGAAGCGCGCATGGGGTCGCTGTCGGCCAATGGCGAGCGCTACATGCAGTGGCGCACCATCGACGGCGTCACGCTCGACCCACTCGGGCAGTTCAATGAACTCGAAACCCTGGTGCGCGGCGTACTGGCACCGGCCTACCTGCTCGACTACCTGCGTTTCTTCGTTCTGTTCGAAGACGACGGCACCCTGGTCAAGAAGATTGCAGGCTATCACCAGGTCCACGCGGTGCGCTCGGCCATCCAGCAAGTCGTGACCGCCTCCCGCCCCGGTGGCACCCACAAGGGTGGCGTGGTCTGGCACACGCAAGGCAGTGGCAAAAGCATCACCATGACCTGCTTCGCCGCGCGAGTCATGCAGGAAGCTGCGATGGAAAACCCGACCATCGTGGTCATCACGGACCGCAACGACCTCGATGGCCAACTCTTCGGCGTGTTCTCTTTGGCGCAGGACCTGCTGCGCGAACAACCGGTGCAGGCCGATACCCGCCAGGACCTGAGGGCTAAACTGGGCAACCGTCCCTCCGGCGGCATCGTCTTTGCCACCATCCAGAAGTTCATGCCCGGTGAGGACGAGGATACGTTTCCGGTGCTCTCCGAGCGAAGCAACATCGTAGTCATTGCGGACGAGGCCCATCGGACGCAGTACGGCTTTGAAGCCAAGCTGAAGAACGTACGCATCGCCAAAGCGGACGTCGCGGCCAACGACTCGCAGGTATTGAAGGCAGCCGAGCCGGCTGCCGAGTACGCGGCGCGCTACCAGGTCGGCTATGCACAGCATCTGCGGGATGCATTGCCCAACGCCACCTTCGTGGCCTTCACGGGAACGCCCGTCTCAAGTGAGGACCGTGACACCCGTGCCGTGTTCGGCGACTACATCCACATCTACGACATGCAGCAGGCGAAGGAGGATGGTGCAACCGTGGCCATCTACTTCGAGTCACGCCTGGCCAAACTTTCCTTGAAGGCGGACGAACTGCCGCAGATTGATGCCGAGGTCGACGAGCTGGCCGAGGATGAAGAGGAAAGCCAGCAGGCCAAGCTGAAAAGCCGCTGGGCCGCGCTGGAAAAGGTCGTTGGCGCCGAACCGCGGATTGCCGCCGTGGCGGCCGACCTGGTGGCTCACTACGAGGAACGGTGCAAGGCCCAGACCGGTAAGGCCATGGTTGTTACGATGAGCCGCGACATCTGCGTGCATCTCTACAACGAAATCATCAAGCTGCGTCCGGACTGGCACGATGCCGACCCGGAGAAAGGGGCGGTCAAGATTGTGATGACGGGCTCGGCCAGCGACAAAGCCTTGCTCCGGCCGCATATCCACAGCGGCCAGGTCAAGAAACGTCTCGAGAAGCGATTCAAGGACCCCGCCGACCCGCTGCGCATCGTTATCGTGCGCGACATGTGGCTGACCGGCTTTGACGCCCCCTGCGTCCACACCCTCTACGTCGACAAGCCGATGAAAGGGCACAACCTGATGCAAGCGATTGCCCGGGTGAATCGCGTCTTCAAGGACAAGCAAGGTGGTCTGGTGGTCGATTACATCGGGATTGCCAACGAGCTGAAATCCGCACTCAAGGAATACACCGCCAGCCAGGGTCGTGGGCGGCCGACGGTCGACGCTGCCGAAGCCTATTCGGTCCTCGAGGAGAAGCTCGACATCCTGCGCGGCATGCTCCATGGCTTCGACTACAGCGATTTCCTCACCGCCGGACACAAGCGCCTGGCGGGCGCCGCCAACCACGTGCTGGGCATCAAGGACGGTAAAAAGCGCTTCGCCGACACGGCACTGGCCATGAGCAAAGCCTTCACGCTGTGCTGCACCCTCGATGAGGCCAAGTCCGTGCGAGAGGAAGTCGCCTTCATGCAGGCCGTGAAGGTCATCCTGACCAAGCGGGACATCAGCCAGAAAAAGAAAACCAACGAGGAACGCGAGCTCGCCATCCGCCAAATCATCGGTTCAGCGGTGGTCTCGGAGGAAGTGGTCGACGTGTTCCAGGCCGTTGGCCTCGACAAACCCGATATCGGCATCCTGGACGAGGCCTTTCTGGCGGAAGTGCGCAATCTCCCCGAGCGGAATCTGGCAGTGGAGATGCTCGAGCGCCTGCTCGAAGGTGAAATCAAATCCCGCTTCTCTGGCAACGTCGTCCAGGAGAAGAAGTTCTCCGAGATGCTCAGCAACGTGGTGAAGCGTTACCAGAACCGCTCCATCGAAACCGCCCAGGTCATCGAAGAATTGATTGAGATGGCCAGGAAATTCCACGCGGCGGCCAACCGTGGCGAGGAACTCGGCCTGACCGAGGATGAAATCCGTTTCTACGACGCGCTGGCCAACAATGAGTCAGCGGTGCGCGAACTCAACGACGAGACCTTGAAGAAGATTGCGCATGAGCTCACCGAGAATCTGCGCAAGAACATCACCGTGGACTGGTCGGCTCGCGCGAGCATCCGGGCCAAGCTGCGCATCATGGTGAAGCGCATTCTCAAGAAGTACAAATACCCGCCCGACCAGCAAGAGGGGGCGGTCGAGCTGGTGCTCAAGCAGGCTGAGGCCTTGGGAGAAGCTTGGGGATAAGGGTCAAAGCAGGTGGGATGGCGGGGAAACGATCTATGGCATCCGGCAACGACAGCCTGATGGACGTCACCAATCGCGGCCAGGTCTTCACGCCGGCGCGGATCGTGCAGCTCATGCTGGCGCTGCGTCAGCGGCGCGGGCGGGTGCTGGAGCCGTCGGCCGGGGATGGGGCGTTTGCGGCGGGGATGGACGATTGCGTGGCGATCGAGCTTGATCCGGCGGTGGCACCGGCGGTGGCGCTGGTGCAGGACTTCTTTGCCTATCCGGTGGCGGAGAAGTTTTCCACCGTGATCGGCAATCCGCCGTATGTGCGCTTTCAGGACATCGAGGCGGCGACCCGGGCGCGGCTGGACATGGCGCGCTTCGACGGGCGCAGCAATCTTTATCTGTTCTTTATCGAAAAGGCGGTTCGGCATCTGCAGCCGGGCGGGGAGCTGATCTTCATCGTGCCGCGCGATTTCATCAAGCTGACCGCGGCGCGGCAGTTGAACGCGTGGTTGTTCGCGCAGGGCACGATCACTCACTGGATTGAAACCGGCGACCAGAAAATCTTCCGCGGGGCGCTGCCCAACTGCGCGATCTTCCGTTTCGAGCTGGGCAATTTCACCCGCGTGACGCAGTGGCGGGGGCTGGGGGACGGGGCCTGGCAGCCGCGCATCTTTACCGAGATGGAGGGACAGCTCGCGTTTCTGGCGGCGGGGATGACGGTGCCGTTGGGCGCGCTGTTCGAGGTCAAGGTGGGGGCGGTGTCGGGGGCGGACGATGTGTTCACCCACCCGGATGGCAACCTCGACTTCGTGTGCTCGAAGACCCGCGACAGCGGCGAGACGCGGCGGATGCTCTACAACGTGCCGCACCCCGATCTGCACCGCCACAAGGCGGCGCTGCTCCGGCGCCGGATCAAGCCGTTCGACGAGCGCAACTGGTGGACCTGGGGGCGGGCTTACCCGGTGTCCGAATCGCCGCGTATCTACGTGAACGCCAAAACCCGCAAGGATCATCCGTTCTTCATGCACCCGTGCACCGCCTACGATGGCGCGGTGCTGGCGCTGTTTCCCCGGCGGTCGGGAATGGATCTGGCGCGGGCGACCGCACTGCTCAACACCGCGGTGCCGTGGGATCAGCTTGGTTTCGTGGTCGACGGGCGCTACCTGTTTACCCAGCGGACGCTGGCCACCGTGATGCTGCCCGACGCGTTCCGGGCGCTGGTGACGGCCTAGCGATACCGGGCGGCGGTGATGAACTGGCCGAAGGATTCGCACCACACGATGGCGGTGGTGAATTGCGCGGGGTCGATGCCGGCCGGCACTTCGACCACGAAGTTGTCGAAGGTGCGCACCTGGCCGACCTGCACGAGCGTCGGTTTGAGGCGCTTGAAATCCGCTTCGGTCTCGATGAACTCGGGCGACAGGTAGAGGCGGTAGTCCGGCCCCGGCGCGACCCGGCCTTCCAGCGCGATCGCGTTGCGGCCAACGTGGAGCGTGCCCTCGCCCCAGTGCAGCGCGTCGCTGTCTTTGAGGTCGCGCCGGAACTGGCCGGTAAACTCGGCGCTGCCAGCCTGTTGCTGGAGCTGTGCGGCGCTCGGCGCGGGCGGGGCGATCAGGATCGGGAGCAGATAGACGCCCCCCGCAAAACCGATGGCGACGGCGAGGGCATGGGTGGCGAGCGGCCACAGCAGCGCTTTCATGGGCACACCTTGCAGGGCAGTCAAACGCCCTCAACTTAGCAGAAATCGAGCGCATCGCTGTTCCTCGTGCGCCGCAGCGGCGACAATGCGTTTTGATCCCCGCTCCCGGAAACCCGCGTGTCCGTTGTCCCTTTCGATGCCCTGGCCTGTCCGCTCGACGGTCATCCGCTTGTGCGCGATGGCGCCAGCTGGCGCTGCGCGGACGGCCATGTTTTCGACATCGCCCGTCAAGGCTACGTGCATCTGCTGCCGGTGCAGCACAAGCGCTCGCGCGATCCGGGCGACAGCAAGGCGATGGTGGCGGCCCGCCAGCGCTTTCTGAACAGCGGGTCGTACCAGCCGGTGGCCGCGGCGGTGAGCCGCGCGGCGCTGGCCGATGCACCGCCCGACGCGCGCTGCCTCGATGCTGGCAGCGGCGAGGGCTACTACCTGCGTGCGCTGGCGAGCGCGCTCGACGCCGGTCAGTCGATCGCAGCGCTGGGGGTGGACATCTCCAAGTGGGCGGTGCTCGCCGCCGCCCGGCAGGATGCGCGTCCGGCCTGGGTGGTGGGCAGCAACGCCCATCTGCCGGTGCGGTCCGGCACGGTGGAACGCCTGCTGTGCCTGTTCGGTTTTCCGGTGTATGCCGAGTTTGCGCGGGTGCTCAAGGCGGGCGGCCGCTTGATTCAGGCCGACGCGGGGCCGGCGCATCTGCGCGAACTGCGCGAGATCATCTACCCCAGCCTCAAGCCGGCGCGTGATCCGGGAGACGCCACGCCCGCCGGATTTTCCCGCTTGGCCCGCGAAACGGTCTGCTATCCGCTCGACCTGCACAGCCCCGATCAGATCGCCGATCTGCTGGCGATGACGCCGCATCTGCATCGCGCCAGCGCCGAGGGGCGGGCCCGCGCGGCGGCGCTGCCGGCGCTGACGGTGACCGTCGACGTGCGCCTGACATGCTTCGGGCGCAACGGCCGGTAAACATTCGTCGCCAGATGCCGTTCAAGCTGAATGGGTACGACGATGGCTGCACTTCTTCAAGCGGAGGAATTTCAATGTCTCGATTCAATCTCTTGCGGGTCGGTGCGGTGTGCCGGCGCTGGATGGTCGGCCTCTGTGGGCTGTGGCTGGCCGCCGGGCTGCACGCCGAACCGGCGGAAGTCACGCTGGGGGTGGTGCCGCAGCAGTCGGCCACCGCGCTGGCGCGGGTGTGGATTCCGATGCTGAGCGAGGTGGCGGCGCGCAGCGGCGTGCGGCTGGTGTTCCGGACCGCGCCGGACATCCCGAGCTTCGAGGATCGCCTCAAGAAAGGCGAATACGACCTCGCCTACATGAATCCCTACCACTACACGGTGTATAGCCAGAGCGCCGGCTATCGGGCCTTTGCCAAGGAAAAGGACCGCCGCCTGACCGGCCTGATCGTGGTGCCCAAAGATTCGCCGGTGAGCGACATTACGCAGCTTGCGGGGCAGAAGATCGCTTTTCCCGCGCCGGCCGCCTTTGCCGCCAGCATCCTGCCGCGGGGCGAATTTACGCGGCGCGGGATCGCCATCGACGCGCATTACGTGAGCTCCCACGATTCGGTCTATCGCGGGGTGGCGCAAGGCCTGTTTGCGGCGGGCGGTGGCATCCAGCGTACATTGAACGCGATCGATCCGGCGGTGTCCGCGCGCCTGCGCGTGCTCACCACCACGCCGGGTTACGTCCCGCACGCCTTCGCGGCGCATCCGCGGGTGGCGCCCGAGGTGGTCGCCAAAGTGCTCGCCGGGATGATCTCGCTGGCCGATGATGACACCGGCCAGGCGCTGCTCGCGGCCTTCAAATTCAAGGGCATCGAGGCGGCCGCCGACCCCGAATGGGATGAGATCCGGGCGCTTGGCATCGAGCAGAACACGGGCCGCGCGCGTTGAAATTTCGCACCAAAACGGTTCTCGGCATTGCCCTCATCGAAGGGATTCTGCTGACCATCCTCGGCTTGAGCGTCCTCGGTCAGCTGCAAGACTCGAACGAGGCGGAGATGGAGCGCCGGGTTGCCACCGTCAGCCGGCTGCTGAGCGCCAGCGTGCGCGACCCGCTGATCGCCTACGACCTCGCGACCCTGGAGAGCGTGGCGTCCGACGTGCTCGGCACCGGCGACCTGGCCTACGTGCGGGTGCTCGACGCGCAGCAGAACGTGCTCGTCGCCCACGGCGCGAACGCCCGATCGCTGTTCGTGGCCGACCGCGTGTTCGAGGAGGTGAGCGACGGTATCTATGACCGCGAAGCGGTGCTGGAGATTGCCGGGCAGCGCTTCGGCAGCGTCCAGTTCGGCATCGACATCGCTCCCCTGCAGGCGCTGGTCGCCAAGACGCGGCTGTGGACCTTGTCGATTTCCGCGCTCGAGATGCTGCTGGTGGCGGTGTTCTCGATGGTCCTCGGCACCTATCTCACCCGTCAGCTGCTGATGCTGCGCAATGCCAGCCAGCGGGTGGCGCGCGGCAACCTCGAACAGCCGCTGCCCGTGATCGGCGACGACGAGCTGGCCGAGACCGCCGCCGCCTTCAACCTGATGGTCGCCAAGCTGCAGGCCGAGGAAGTCGCCCGCGCGGCGCACCATGCGCAGCTGCAGGAAAACCAGGCCATGCTGCATCAGGCCAAGGAGGAGGCGGAAGCCGCCAACCAGGCCAAGTCCACCTTTCTGGCGACGATGAGCCACGAACTGCGCACCCCGATGAACGCCATTCTGGGCATGGCCGAGCTGCTGCAGATGCCCGACATCAGCGAGGCTGAGCGCAAGGACTACGCCGACACCATCCTCCACTCCGGCCGCAATCTGCTGATGCTGCTCAACGACATCCTCGACCTGTCGAAGGTCGAGTCGGGCCATCTGGAGCTGGCACTCGACGCTGCCGACCCGCTCACGCTGCTGCAGCACAGCGAGACGCTGTTCGCCGAGAGCGCGCGCCAGAAAGGGCTGTTGCTCGAGGCCGCGTGGCAGGGGCCGGCGGGGCAGCAGTACATCGTTGACGCCCACCGCGTCGGCCAGATGCTGGCCAACCTGATCGGCAATGCGATCAAATTCACCCCCGGTGGCGCGGTCCGGGCCGAGGCCTGCGAGCTGGAGCGCACCGGCGCGGAGGCGCTCCTCGAATTTTCGGTCACTGACACCGGCATCGGCATCGCGGAGGAGCGGCAAGCCTGCCTGTTCCAGCCGTTCTCGCAGGCCGACAGCTCCATCACGCGGGAATTCGGCGGGTCCGGGCTGGGTCTGTCGATCGTCCGCAAACTGGCCCTGCTGATGGGCGGGGATGCCGGGGTTGAGAGCACCCTGGGCGAAGGCTCGCGCTTCTGGTTCCGCATCCGGGCGGCCTGTGTGGCGGCGGCGCAGCGCGAAGCGGTGGCTCAGGACGGTCCGGCAGACGCCGCCGCCGGTCCGCTGGCGAGCCGGGTGCTGGTGGCGGAAGACAATCTGGTCAACCAGAAGGTGATCACCGCCCTGCTGGGGCGCAGCGGGGTGGACATCACGCTGGTGCGCAACGGTCAGGAGGCGCTGGCGGCGGTGATGGACGGCGCGCCGATCGACATCATTCTGATGGACCTGCACATGCCGGTGATGGACGGCTGCACCGCCACCGAGCGCATCCGTGTGTGGGAGGCGGCGCAGGGCCGGCCGCCGGTGCCGATCGTGGCGCTCACCGCCGATGCCTTCGAGAGCGACCGCGAGCGCTGCCTGGCCGCCGGCATGGACGATTTCCTGACCAAGCCGATCGTCCTCGACGCGCTCACCGCCGTCATCCGCCGGTTGACCAGCGAACGCGTCGGCGGCTGAGGCTTACAGCGCGTCGAGCGCGGCCCTGAGGCTGGCCACCGTGCGCTCGACGTGGTGCAGCTTGTCGAGCCCGAACAGACCGATGCGGAAGCTGCGGTAGTCGGCCGGCTCGTCGCACTGCAGCGGCACCCCGGCGGCGGTCTGCAGGCCCAGCGCGGCGAAGGCCTTGCCGGCGTGTACGTCGGCGTTGTCGGTATAGCTCACCACCACCCCGGGGGCCTGGAAGCCAGGCGCGGCGACGCTCTTGAAGCCTTTCGACTCGAGCAGCGCGCGGGCCTGACGGCCGAGTTCGAGCTGCTCTTCGCGCACCTTGCCGAAACCGTAGGCTTCGGTTTCCGCCATGATGTCGCGCATCACGGTGAGGCTGTCGGTGGGCATGGTGGCGTGGTAGGCGTGGCCGCCGCCCTCGTAGGCCTGCATGATCTGCAGCCACTTCTTGAGGTCGGCCGCGAAGCTGGTGCTGGTGCTGGCCTCGACCGCCGCCAGACCGCGATCGCTGAGCATCACCATCGCGCAGCACGGCGAGCCGCTCCAGCCCTTTTGCGGCGCGCTGATGAGCACGTCCACCCCGCTCGCTTTCATGTCCACCCACAGCGTGCCGGAGGCGATGCAGTCGAGCACGAACAGCCCGCCGACGGCATGCACCGCGTCGGCCACCGCGCGCAGGTAGTCGTCCGGCAGCATCATGCCCGACGCGGTCTCCACGTGTGGGGCGAACACCACCGCCGGCTTTTCGGCGCGGATGGCGGCCACCACCTCGTCGATGGGCGCCGGGGCGAAGGCGGCCTGCGGACCGGCCTCGACCGGCCGCGCCTTGAGCACGCTGTGGCTGGCCGGGATGGCGCCGGTCTCGAAAATCTGCGTCCAGCGGAAGCTGAACCAGCCGTTGCGGATCACCAGGCAGTGCTTGCCGGTGGCAAGCTGGCGGGCCACCGCCTCCATGCCGAAGGTGCCGCTGCCGGGCACGATGACCGCGGCCTCGGCCTGATAGACCGTCTTGAGAATGCGCGAGATGTCGCGCATCACGCCCTGAAAGCGCTGCGACATGTGGTTGAGCGCGCGGTCGGTATAGACCACCGAATATTCCAGCAGCCCATCGGGATCGACATGGGGAAGCAAGCCTGGCACGAGTCACTCCGTGTTCACGATTGATCGGATCGTCCGGGTCCTCGCCCGGCAAAGGCGACAGGATGCCATTGATTGGCGGCCGACTCCACCGCGCTACAGCGCGATTCCGGCCGGGCGGTCGGGCACCTGCTCGGCGCTCACCACGTAGCGCAGCGGTCCGCCGGCGCGCAGCGCGTCGAAGGGGTAGCAGGTGACGAGCGTCAGCCGGCCCTCGCCGGGGTGGGCGGCGAGCACGCGGGTGTCGTGCTTGTCGACCACCGCGCGCTGGGTCACCCGATAGCTGTGCACCTGCCCGGTTGGCGTTTCGAGCTCGATCAGCTCGCCGTCGTCGAGCCACTGCAGGAAGGCGAAGTGGGTGTCGCGATGCGCGCCGATCACGCTGTTGCCGGGCATGCCCGGCTCGGCGGTGCCGAACACGTGGCCCGGGCCGAAGGCGATGGTGCGCCCGTTGCTGCCGGCGAGCACGTAGCGTTCGACATCGCGACCCGGCACCCGCAGCCGCGCCACCGGCCAGGTGTCGGCCCACGGCCACGGCTTGACCTGGCTCTCGCCAGCCAGGGTGCGCTGCCACGCCTCGCTGATCAGATGCTGCGCCAGCCAGGCCTTGGCGTGGATGTAGCCGGCCTGACCGAACTGCCACACCGCGATCAGCAGGAAGGCCGCGGCGGTGAGCTGGAACACGCGTTGCATGTGGCGCGGCCGGTGCGCGGGCGCGGCAGGACGGCACGCCGCCGCCGGCCAGGCGCATTCGACGCCGAGAAATTCGAGGTGATTGCAGTCGTTGCATGAAGCGTTCATGGCTCAGGCCTCCAGTGAAGTGAAACGCAGACGGGTGCGGGCCAGCCCGAAGACGGCCAGCGCGAGGAGCCCGATCAGGGCGTGCCAGCGCGCGTCGGTGGCCCCTTGCGGCAGTTCGCCGAATACCCCGCCGGGCGACCAGCCCGCCGGCATCAGGCTCGGCACGGCACCCGATTTGAGGCGTGCGTCGGCGCTGCGCGCCGGGGTCTTGTCGACCGCGACAAAGCTGGTGTAGCGGCTCAGCAGGCGGTGTTCCAGCGCCAGCGCGAGCACCTGCGGGCGGATCGCGTCTTCCGCCGCGCCATCGCTCAGGGCATCCATCAGGCGCTCGATCTTGTCGCGCGCCCACAGCGCGCCGATGCCTTCGCCGGGGCTGGCCTCGGCGAGGTTGAGCGAGCTGGTCCAGCGGATGTCGCCGGCGTCGCCACGAATCTGCAGCTCGCCGCGCGCGCCGTGCGCCAGCGCCGCCGCGACCACCACCGGCTCGCCCAGATACAGGTCCGGCAGCGGGTCCGGGGTGGCGTCGGCCATGGCGCCGGCCGGCCAGTCGATGGACAGGTTCTTGATCACCGGCGATTCGAGCCGGGCGAACAGCTCGCCCATCCGCGCGGCCACTTCCTCGACCTTGCCGATGTAGGTGAAGCTGCCGCGCCCGGCCTGCGCCGCCTTGCGCATGAAGTGGCTGTTGGGGGCCGAGCCGATGCCAACCGTGAACAGCCGGCTGTCGCCGAGGCGTTGCTGGATCAGGCCGAACAGCTGTGCCTCGTTGCCGACCGCGCCGTCGGTGAGGAAGATCACCTGACGCACGCGATCAGCGCTGCGTCCGCCGTCGAGCGCCATCGCCAGCGCGCCGGCCATCTCGGTGCCGCCGCGTGCTTGCAGGGCGCCCACCCATTGCGCCGCCCGGCCCAGATGGGCGCGGCTGGCCGGCTGCGCGGTGTCGAACAGGGCGAAGGCCTCGGAATTGAATTCGATCACGTTGAAGCGGTCTTCCGCGTCGAGCCGTGCCAGCGCCAGTGCCAGCGCCTCGCGTGCCTGGACGATGGAGGCGCCCTCCATCGAGCCGGAGGTGTCGATGATGAACACCACCTCGCGCGGCAGGCGCGTGGCCACGTGGCCGGCGGCCGGCGGGGTGAGCATCAGCAGCGCGTGGTCGCGCGCTTCGCCGGGTTCCACGAACAGGGTGGCGTGCGGCGCGGCGCCGGCGGCGAGGGTCCAGTCGAGGACGAAATCGTGGTTGGCCGGGGTGCGCCCCTCGCTCAGGCGGATGCGCCGCACCGCCGGGTTGAGGGTGTCGACGCGGATGCGGTGGTAGGGGCTGTCGACCGTGGCGATCGGCGCGCCGGCGTCGAGATACACGTTGAGGCTGACCGGATTGACGATCGGGCCGCGCTCGTCGGGCAGCAGCATCGGCGGCAGGATCGCCGCCGCGTCGGGCACCACGTCGGTGGCGCCGATCGCGCCGCTCTCCTCGTCGGCCACCGGCCGGCCGGGGATGTAGCGCGGCGCGACCACCATCGGAAAGCGCAGGCTGTAGCGGCCGACGCCGTCGACCACCTGGTAGGGCAGGCGGTGCTGGTACTCGATCTCCACCCGCACCTCGTCGCGCGGGCCGATGTTGGCGACGCGGGTGGTGAAGATGTTGGGGCGCTGCTGGGTGACCAGCGCAGTGTGCTTGCCCTCGGCCTTGGCCTTTTCGTAGGTGGCTTGGGCCTGCGCGCGCTCCTGGATTTCGCCCTCGATCAGCCGGTCGGCGACGCGGATGCGCATGCGCTGCACCGCCGCCGTCTCGGGCAGCGGAAACACGTAGCTGCCTTCGCGCCAGTCGTCGGCCGGATTGCGAAAGCGCTGGACCACGGTGGTGCGCACGATCGGTCCGCTGACCCGGATCGACACGTCGGTGTGCAGCAGCGGGGCGGCCAGTGGGTCGCCGCCGTCGGCGCCGGCAAACAGCAGCGTGCCCTGCTGAACGGCGTCGTCATCGGTGGTCGCGGCGGCGGCCGGGCCGGCGAGCAGCAGCACGATGCCGCCCAGCGCGAGGCTGATCCCCAGACCGGTGACGAACATCAGCAGCAGGCGGGCCAGCAGGTCGGCGACTTCGCGGATGCGGTCGCGCAGTTCGAGGGGGGCGGGGGTCATGGGGCGCTCCGTGGGTCAGGGGTTTTCGATGGGGTCCATTGAAACCGCTGAAGCGGACGCCTTCTGGCATCGATTCGGGCAAAGCGCCGATCAATTGTGGCAACAAAATGGCACTGCGGCGGTGCGCCGCGCGGGTGCTACAGTAGCGCCTCATGGGACGCCGAATTGCGATTGTCGAAGACGAAGCGGCGATCCGCGCCAACTACGCGGACGCCTTCACCCGTCAGGGCTACGAGGTGGCCGCCTACGCCGACCGGCCCAGCGCGCTGGCGGCCTTCGCCCGGCGCTTGCCGGAGCTGGCGATCATCGACATCGGCCT
>JAGRFO010000055.1:18041-24985 GCA_020446005.1 Rhodocyclaceae bacterium
CTGCCGATCATCTTCCTCACCGCGCGCGACAGCGATTTCGACGTGGTGTCGGGCCTGCGCCTGGGGGCCGACGACTATCTGACCAAGGACATCAGCCTGCCGCATCTGCTGGCGCGGGTGGCGGCCCTGTTCCGCCGGCTGGAGGTGCTGGCCGAGGCCGTTCCACAAGAGGAGCAGCTCGCGCGCGGCCCGCTGACGCTGGACATCAGCCGGCTCGCCGCGCAGTGGCGCGATCAGCCGGTGGCGCTGACCCTGACCGAGTTCTGGATGGTGCACACCCTGGCGCGCCACCCCGGCCACGTGAAGAGCCGCGAGCAACTGATGACCGAGGCACGGCTGGTGGTCGATGACGGCACCATCACCTCGCACATCAAGCGCATCCGCAAGAAGTTTGCCGCGGTGGACGCCGCCTTCGATGCCATCGAAAGCGTCTATGGCGCGGGCTATCGCTGGAAGGCCTGAGCCCTTACAGCAGCAGCCACGCGCCAACCGCGACCGCGATCAGCACCAGTGCGGCGATCACGAGATTGGTCGGGATGCCGGTCGATGCGGGCGGCGGGGCGTTGTCCGGCTCATCGTCGAGGGCGAGCACGGTCTCCTCGCTGTTCGGGATGGGCGCGGTGTGGCGCTCGGCGGCAGGGGCGGGTTTGGCCGGCGCCTTGGGTTCGGGCGCGGCGGCGGGTTCCGGCGCACGGCTTTTGGTGAAATCGAACTGGACGTTTGATTCCGACTCCGGCGCGGGCTTCGGCGGCGCGGCGGGCGCGGTTTGAGGCTGTGGCTTGGGATCGTGCGCGGCGCGCAGGGCGGCAATGGCCGGGTCTTCGTCCTCTTCGCCGAGCAGCTCGGCGTATTCGTCGAGCGCCTCGGGGTTGATCACCGTGGCGGCGTTGGAGGCCGGCTTCGCGGCCGGCGGGGCGACCGGTTCGGGCGGCGGCATGTCGACCGGATCGCCGTCGTTGTTGAGCATCTCGAGGGTCGAGCTGCTGTGGAAGGTTTCCTCGAAGTTGTAGTTGTGGATGGGGCTCAGCTGGGTTTCGATCAGGCTGGCTTCGGCGTCCATCTCCTCGCGGCTGCGCTCCGGCGGCGTCGGCTCCGGCAGCGGCGGTTCGGTCTGGGTCAGCATGCCCAGGTCGCGCAGGGTGCTCACGTAGTGGCGCGCCTTGTCCTCGGCCAGCCCGCGTTTCATGGTGATGCGCTGGCCGGAAAAGATACGGTCGCGTTGCGCATCGCTGAATTTGAGGCGGTGCGCCGAAGTCAGCATCACCGCCTCGCGGCTGAAGCCGTCGACGATGTGGCCCTCGAAGACGATGCTGTAAGTGCCGTCTGCGGGCGGTGGTTCGGGGGGTGCCGGGGGCGCTGCCGGGGCGGCGCCCTTGATGGCAACACGCATGCCCAGCGTCGCCAGCTCCTTGACGTAGACCTCGGCGGCGGCCTCGCTCAGCCCTTTCTTGAGGACCACGGCCTGGCCGGAAAACACTTGCGCGACCTGCGCTTCCTTGAGGCCGAAGCGGGCGCGAAAGCGCGCCATGACCTCGTCGCGGTCGGCATCGTCAAGGACTTCGCCGGTAAAGAGAATCGACTGGGCGGTGGTCATCTACTCTGCCTCCCGAACAGAGAGTGGGCGGATCGGGAATGGTTTTACCATGCCTGTGGCGTAGCCCGTGAAGAAAAATGCGACGCGCCAGACCGGCCGGCGCGGACGGCCTTCGGTGTACACGACCGGCAGGGCGGCGCCTGAAGGGCAGTGGTGATCGGTGTATGCACTTTGTCACGGGCGAGGCCGGCCGGGCGCGGTGCTATAGTCGATTGGCACCCATTCCGCCGGACCCGCATCGCCATGAAACGCCTGCGCTTCAGCCTGCGCACCAAGCTCGCCCTGCTCTCGCTGCTCCTGCTGGCCTTGCCGTGGGTGGGCTACCAGTACGTGGGCGAGATGGAGCGATTCCTGCGCGACGGCCAGCGCGAGGCGCTGGTGGCAACCGCGCGGGCGGTGGCGACCGCGTTGCACGAGCGGCCGCAGCTGTTCGGCCGGCCGGCGGGCAGCAGCGCGGTGAGCCTGGCCGACTCGATCCTGCCCAACGAGGAAGTGCTGGAGCTGGCGATTTCGAGCATGCCGGTGATTCCCGAGAACGCGGCCGCACCCACGTTGCCCGCGGCCCCGGTGCGTCGTGGCGGCGATGAGGTGGCGGCAATCCTGCGCGGTCTGGAGCGCACCACCTCGCGCATCTGGGTGGTCGATCGTTCGCTCGAGGTGATTGCCCGCGCCGGTACGCTGGTCCCGCCCGGCGGGACGACCGACGAGAGCGGACCGCTGACCGCGCTGTGGCGTCGCCTTGGCGGCAAGGCGGGGGTCGCGCAGGCCGACATCGCGGCGCTGCTGGCGGACGCCACGCCGCCGAGCGCGCAGGCGGTGTCGAGCGCGTTCTTCGGCGCCACCGCGTCGTGGGTGCGGCCGATCGGTGATGGCGACGTGGTGGTGGTGGCGGCGGCCCATCCGGTGTGGGTGGCCGACCGGGTGCAGGGCGCGGTGGTGGTCGAGGAAAGCACGCGGGCGATCCTGTCGCTGCGCGATCGCGCGCTGGAGCGTCTGGTGCTGCTGACTTTCGCCGGCTTCGCGATTGCCGCGGGGGTGCTGCTCGGTTTCGCCTCGCGCCTGTCGTGGCGCATTCGCCGGCTACGCGACGAGGCCGAGAACGCGGTCGACGGGCAGGGGCGGATCGCCCCGCTCAGCGCGGCCTCCAGCGCCGGCGACGAGGTGGGCGACCTGTCGCGCAGCTTCTCGCGCCTGCTCGGGCGGCTGGCGCAGCACCACGGCTACCTCGAAACCATGGCCAGCCGGCTGTCGCACGAGCTGCGCACCCCGGTGGCGGTGGTGCGCTCCTCACTCGAAAACCTGCAGCTCGACACCTTGCCCGACAGCGCCGCGCCCTATCTGGAGCGCGCCAACGCCGGCCTCACCCGGCTCACCCGCATCCTTTCCCGGATGAGCGAGGCGACGCGCATGGAGCAGGCGCTGGCGAGCACCGACAGCGAGCGTTTCGACCTGCGCGCGGTGGTTGGCGAATGCGTGCAGGGCTACCGCATGGCGCACGGCGACGCGCGGATCGCGGCGGAACTGCCGGCCTATCCGGCGTGGGTGCGCGGCGCCCCCGATCTAGCGGCGCAGATGCTCGACAAGCTGGTGGACAATGCGCTGGATTTCGCCGCGTCGGGGACGGCGGTGCGGGTGTCGCTGACACTCGACGAGACCACCACGCGACTGTCGGTGACCAACCACGGGCCGGCATTGCCCGAGGCGCTGGAGGGCACCCTGTTCGATTCGATGGTGTCGGGCCGCAGTGGGGATGGGGGCGATGAGCCCCACCTTGGCCTCGGCCTCTACGTGGCCCGGCTGATCGCCGACTTCCATCGCGGAACGCTGTCGGCGAGCAACCTGCCGGCCAGCGGCGAGGTGCGCTTCAGCGCCACCCTGCCGCTGGCCTGAACGGGCTTAGCGGGCGAGCTTGCCGCGCAGCTTGGCGAGGCTCTTCTCGCCCAGGCCCTTGATGCGGACCAGCTCATCCACCGAGCCGTAGGGACGGCCGGCGACGATGGCCTTGGCCACCGCGCGGGTCATGCCCTTGACCTTGGCCAGTTCGTCCACCGAGGCGGTGTTGATCGACACCGTGTCGGTCGCGGCCACGGCCTTGGCCGGGGCTTCAGCCTTTTGGGCTTTCTCGACCTTCTCGGTTTTCTCAGCCTTGACGGTCTTCACCGGCTTGGCCTTTTCAGTCTTCACCGGCGCGGCGGCGATCTCGGCCTTGGGCGCAGGGGCGGCTTTTTCCGCCTTGGTCGGGGCGGCGAGCTTGGCGACCGGGGCGGCCACCGGGGCTTCGGCGACGACTGTGTTGACCGGCGCGAGGTCCGCGGCGGGGGCGACTTCGTAGGCCTGCTCAAAGGCGGTGAAGTCGCGGGTGACGAAGCCTTCCGCGCTCCATTCGCGCAGCATCAGCACCAGATACCAGCGGCCGGCGGGCGGCTGGGTGGCGGGGACGCGCAGGTTGAGCGCGTCGAGGCGCTCAGCGCCGTTGAGGCGGCCGACGCAGGCCTGGGCGACTTGCACGCCCTCGAAGGCGCCGCCGGTGTAGGGCGCGGTCAACGCCCACAGTTCCAGGTTGAGGTTCCCGCTGAGGTTGTCGGCATTGCGCGGATTTTCGATCGTGTCGATGCTCAGCTCGATCGCGTCGCCGTCAAAACGGTAGCCGCAGCCGCCGCTCAAACGCGGTTGCACGAACACCTGTGCTTGTGGCAGCCAGCCGAGGTCCTGAATCTCGCCGTTGGCGGTCAGCGCCATCACCATGGTGCGTGCGGTGCGACCGGCCGGCGGCAAGGCGGTGCTCCAGCCCCAGGCGCCGTTGATCGCCGGCACCGCGCATTCGCCGACCTTGACCGCGTGTTCCGGCTGGCCGGAACCGTCGCAGGCCCACAACTGCAGGCTGACCGGGCTGGCGATGTCCTGGCTCAGCGCGAGGTCGGCGTTCAACTCCAATTGGTCGCCATCGAGGCGATAACCGAAACCGCCATTGAAGCGGACGACCGGGGTGTGGGCGAAGGGCAGCGGAAGGGATGCGAGTTGTGCGGACATGTGAAACGGACTCCATTGAAAAGTGCTGCGCATTATCAGTAATTGAAATGAAATTTCAAGTCCTGTGTGAAAGAAAAATTGAATCTAATCAATGAGATATGCACCACAACGGTGCGTCATGGTGTGCCTTCCAGTGGGCGTGAGTATCGCTATCGCATTGAACGCAAAGGCTTTGTCGCCAATTCGCGGGGCATCCCGCAGGGCTGGACACGCGGCATGCCGGCTGAAGGCAAAGCGCGCCTTGGGTGTAAGATGCGCCGAAAAAACCATCCCCGCCGGCGCGCGCCGGTTCCAGGAGAATCGACAGCATGGTTCCTCACCTGACCACGGCCCTGACCGGCCCCCTGCTTGAGCTGGAGCGCCATTTTCTCGACCAGCGCACCGCCATCGAGCAGTGGTTTCGCGGCCGCTGGCTGGAGACTCATCCGCCGTTCTATGGCTCCACCGATCTGCGCAATTCCGGCTTCAAGCTGGCGCCGGTGGACCTCAACCTGTTTCCCGGCGGCTTCAACAATCTCAACGAGTCCTTCCTGCCGCTGTGCGTGCAGGCCGCGCAGGCGGCGATCGAGCGCATCTGCCCCGACGCGCGGCGGGTGCTGCTGATTCCCGAAAACCACACCCGCAACCAGTTCTACCTGCAGAACGTGGCCCAACTGGTGGCGATCCTGCGCCTCACCGGGCTGGAGGTGCGCCTCGGCAGCCTGCTCGCCGAGATCACCGCGCCGACCACTTTGGAGTTGGCCAACGGCGCCACCCTGACGCTTGAACCGCTGGTGCGCCATGGCGGCCGGCTGGGGGTGAAGGGCTTCGACCCCTGCGCGGTGCTGCTCAACAACGACCTGTCGGCGGGCGTGCCGGAGGTGTTGCGCAGTCTGGACGGCCAGTGGCTGATCCCGCCGCTGCACGCCGGCTGGCATGCGCGGCGCAAGTCCAACCACGCCCGCGCCTACGACCGCGTGGCGCGTGAGTTTGCCGAGGTGATCGGCATCGACCCGTGGCGCATCAACCCGGCCTTCGGGGTGTGCGGGCAGATCAACTTCAAGGAGCGCACCGGCGAGGAATGCCTGGCCGCGCAGGTCGACACGCTGCTCGCCCAGATTCGCGACAAGTACGCCCAGTACGGCGTGTCGGACGAGCCCTTCGTGGTCATCAAGGCCGACGCCGGCACTTACGGGATGGGGGTGATGACGGTCAAGGACGCCGCCGAGGTCAAGGGGCTCAACCGTCGCCAGCGCAACAAGATGAGCGTCATCAAGGAAGGCCTGCAGGTGCAGGAGGTGATCATTCAGGAAGGCGTGCACACCTTCGAGACGGTCGATGAGGCGGTCGCCGAGCCGGTGGTGTACATGATGGATCACTACGTGGTGGGCGGTTTTTACCGCGTGCACACCGAGCGCGGTCGCGACGAGAACCTCAACGCGCCGGGGATGCACTTCAAGCCGCTGGCCTTCGACACCTGCTGCACCCTGCCCGACACCGAACAGGGGCCGGACGCCCCGCCGAATCGCTTTTACGCCTATGGGGTGGTCGCCCGGCTGGCCCTGCTGGCGGCGGCGGTGGAGATCGACGAGACGGCGCCGGTGGCGCTGGAAGTCGCCGCGGCATGAGCCGTCTGCCGGCGCCGGTGGCGGCCGCGCTGGCGGCGCTGGGCGGGCTGGTCACCAGCGCGGTGCTGCTGGTCGGCCTGCTGTCGCTGACCGCCTCGACCACCGAGCTGCACATGCGCGGGGTGGCCAGCGCGGTGGTGGTATTGCCGGCCGGGCTGGTGGTGGCGGCGATCGGCTTCTATGTGGCGCGGCGGGTGTTCGCGACCCTGCATCCGCCATCGTTCGACCCCTCTGAAGACGGAAACCCCTGATGCGTCTGGCCTTCATTCTCGACCCGCTCGATGCGCTCAAGGCCTACAAGGATTCGAGCATCGCGATGATGCGCGCGGCGCAGGCGCGCGGGCACAGCCTGCATGCCATCGCGCGGCCCGATCTGGTCTGGCGCGACGGCCAGGTGATGGCGCGTGCGCAGGCGATCACAGTGAGCGACGACAACGCCGCGTGGTACGCGCCGGGCGAGAGCGGCACAGCCGCGCTGACCGACTTCGACGCGGTGCTGATGCGTCAGGACCCGCCCTTCGACTTCGAGTACATCACCGCCACCTGGCTGCTCGAACGCGCGGCGGCGGCCGGCGCGCGGGTGTTCAACCACCCCCGGGCGGTGCGCGATCACTCCGAGAAGATCGCCATCACCGAGTTCCCCCAGTTCACCGCGCCGACCCTCATCGCGCGCGCCGCGGAAGACCTGAACGCCTTCATCGACGCGATGGGCG
>JAGRFO010000316.1 GCA_020446005.1 Rhodocyclaceae bacterium
CGCACGGATCGTCGCCGACGGGCCGCTGGGGCCGACGCTGGTGGAGATCGCCCCCGGCCGCGCGCGCGTGCTGAGTGATCCGGGGCCGCGCCAGTACTGCGTCAGGCAAGGCTGGCTGAGCCGCGCCGGCGCGGTCGCCATCTGCGCCCCCAATCAGGTCAGCCTGCGCCTGCTGGGGGATGCGCCGGACTATGACACCCTCAACTACTGAGCTGGCGGTCACCCCCGCCGACCACCGGGTGGCGCGCTACGCCGCCGCGGCGATCGCGCTCAGCGTCGCCGAGGCCGCCCTCCCGATGCCGCTGCCGGGGGTCAAGCCGGGGCTGGGAAACATCATCACCCTGGTGGTGCTGGCGCGCTGGGGCTGGCGCGAGGCGGTGTGGGTGGTGTTGCTGCGGGTTCTGGCCGCCAGTTTGCTGCTCGGCCAGTTTCTCGCGCCGGGCTTTTTCCTCAGTCTCTCTGGCGCGCTGGCGAGCCTCGCGGTCCTCGGGCTGGCGATGCATCTGCCGAGGCGGTGGTTCGGGCCGGTGAGCCACAGCGTGCTGGCGGCCTTTGCCCATTTCGCCGGCCAGTTGCTGGTGGCCCGGTGGTGGCTGGTGCCGCACGAGGGGGTGTTCTACCTGGTGCCGGTGTTTGCGCTGGCGGCGGTGGTGTTCGGCACGGTCAATGGGTTGGTCGCCGCGCGACTGATGCGCGGCCTGCCGGCCAAGCCTTAGCCGTCACGATCCGACCAGACGGCGTATTCGTTGCCGTTGGGGTCGCAGAAGTGGAAGCGCCGCCCGCCGGGGAAGCTGAACACCGGCCGGACAATCGCGCCGCCGGCCGCTTCGATCTTCGCCTGAGTCTGTTCCAACTGGGTGCTATAGAGCACCGCCAGCGCGCTGCCGGCGGCGGTCGAGACGCTCTGTTCGCTGCGGAAGAAGCCGCCGTCGATGCCCGCGCTGGTGGCGTCGAAGGCGGTGTAGTCGGGGCCGTAGTCGGTGAAGCGCCAGCCGAAAACGGTCTCGAAGAAAGTCCTGGCGGCCGCAAGATCGCGCGCCGGAAATTCCAGATAGTTGAGTTTCTCGTGCGCGTTCATGCGGCCTCCGCGGGCGGGTTCAGACCCCATTTTTTTTCAGCCAGGCCTGCAGGCGCTGCCAGCCGTCGGCCGCCGGGCCGGCGCGGAAGCTGGGGCGGTAGTCGGCGTGGAAGGCGTGGCCGGCGTCGGGGTAGATCTGGATCTCGAAGTCCTTGCCGGCCGCGTTGAGGGCGTCGCGCATGGCTTCCACGTCGGTCACCGGGATGCCCTGATCCTGCGCGCCGTAGAGGCCCAGTACCGGCGCCTGGATGTCGGCGGCGATGTCGAGCGGATGGCGTGGCGTGTTGGCCGAGGCGACTCCGCGCAGGCGGCCGTACCATGCGGCGCCGGCCTTGAGGGCGGGGTTGTGGGCGGCGTACAGCCACACGATGCGCCCGCCCCAGCAAAAGCCGGTGATGGCGAGGCGGGCCGGGTCGCCGCCGTGAGCGGTGGCCCAGGCGGCGGTGGCGTCGAGGTCGGCCATCACCTGCGCGTCGGGCACCCGCGAGACCAGTTCCGCGATGAGCTGCGGAATATTGTCGTAGGTGCTGGCGTCGCCCTGGCGGAAATAGAGTTGCGGGGCGATCGCGAGGTAACCGAGCTTGGCCAGCCGTCGGCACACGTCGCGGATGTGTTCATGCACCCCGAAGATTTCCTGCACCACCAGCACGGTGGGCAGCGCCTTGCCGTCGGCCGGGGCGGCGAAGTACACCGGCAGCGCCCCGGTGGCGGTGTCGACCGTGGCATCGCCGGCGCGCAGGCCGGTGTCGTCGGTGTGGATCACGCTTTGGGCGCTGACTGGCTGGGCGGCGAGGGCAAAGCCGGCGGCGCTGGCGGTGATCAGAAAATCGCGCCGGTTGCGGGCGGCGCGGGGGAGCAGGCTGTCGAGGTCAGCGTCAGGGTGCATCGGTGTCTCCATTATGGTGCCGGTCGTGGTGCTCGGATCAGGGAGTATGCTTGAGCGTCGTTCATTGAGGGTAGCCGGATCGGCTCAGAGTGCAATCGATTTTGGTGTTATGCCGGGTGGCGTAATCTGGCGGCTTGGGGGCACATGGATCATGCCGTTGGTACGGTAAGCCGAAACGGCTGCGGGGAGGCAAGCGATGCAGTTTGATGTGTGGCTGATGTTCTGTGCCGTGGCACTGGCGGCGGCGTTAAGCCCCGGGCCGGCGATTGTGCTGGCGATCAGCAATGCGGTGAGCGGCGGCATGCGGGCGGTGCTGTGTTCGTCGCTGGGCAATGTGCTCGGCCTGCTGCTGGTGGCGGGAGTGTCGACGTTCGGACTGGGCGCGCTGCTGTCGACCTCGGCGAGTGCGTTCATGTTCGCCAAATATCTGGGCGCGCTGTATCTGGTGTATTTGGGTGTCAAGCAGTTCAGAAAGCGGGAGTTGGTGCTGTCTGCCGGAGCCAATGCCCCCGGGCAGAGGCATCGCCCGGCGGGAGCCTTGTTTCGTGAAGGGGTGCTGGTCGCGGTGACCAACCCCAAGGTCATTGCTTTGTTCAGTGCCATGTTCCCGGTCTTTCTGGATACAGCACAGCCGGTGGGTGCCCAGTTTGTGGTCATGACAGCCACCATGATGACGCTATCACTGTTGTGCCTGTTGGGCTACGGCGTGCTGGCGCGGTCGGCGCGACGCTGGCTGTCGGTGCCGCATCGCCAGCGCTGGTTTCACCGTGTGGCGGGCAGCGTATTCATTGTCATGGGCGCAGGGCTGACAGCACTGGGGCGCAATGGCCACTGAGGCGGATTAAGCACCGGCCTGCTTGACGGTGAAGCCGTCCTTGACCAGGGCGGCGATGACCCGTTCGCGGTGGTCGCCCTGAATCTCGATCACCCCGTCCCTGACCGTCCCGCCCGAGCCGCAGGCGGTGCGCAGGCGCTTGCCGAGGGTGGCGAGGGCGTCGTCGTCGAGTGGCAGATTGCGGATCAGGGTGACCGTCTTGCCGCCGCGGCCCTTGGTCTCGCGGCTCACCCGCGCGATGCCGTCGCCCTTGGGGCGGGCAGCGGCCAGCGCCCGGCACTGGCACTGCGCGACGGGCTGCGCGCAGGCCGGGCACTGGCGGCCGGATTCGGTGGAGTAGACCAGCCGCGAGGCGGAAGATTTGGACATGCGCTGGATTTCCCTGGGGGATCGCATTTGGATATTGGCATGCGACCGTGCCATAGTAAAAGCTCCGAAGCGTGCGGAGGCGTGCGGATCATGTGGATCAGTGTGGATAGCCCGTTCTTTGCCCCGAGCCTGCTCCTGATGCTGGCGGGGACGATGGCGGTGGCCACCACCGCGACCAGTCTGGCGTGGATCGTGCCGCGGCAGCGGGCCTGATGCGATGGCGGTTGAATAGGCGGGGCGTGGCACAATGTCACGGAGCCGCCTCGCCACCTCCCGTACCATCGCAAACTGCTTGTTTTGCTGGCAATCAGGCGGTGCCCGCTCTCCATGTCCGATAATCAATCCGATCGCTACCGCATTCTCCTGGTCGAAGACAACGTCATCAATTACGAGTTGGTGATCGAATGCTTCGAGGGCCAGCCCTACAGCGTCGACGTGGCGGTCGATGGCGCGCAGGGGGTGGACATGTTCGCCGCCGGTCAGTACGACCTGGTGCTGATGGACCTGCAGCTGCCGGTGATGGACGGCCTCACCGCGACGGGCCGCATCCGCGCCATCGAGCGTGAGACGGGCCGGGCGCGCACGCCGGTGGTCGCGGTCACCGCCAATGCCTTCGCCCGCGACCGCGAGCTGTGCCTGGCCGCCGGCATGGACGACTACATC
>JAGRFO010000317.1 GCA_020446005.1 Rhodocyclaceae bacterium
CCAGACCGCGCTGCGCGGCGACGCCGCGGGCGGGCGGCCGGCCTTTGTGCTGATGGCGCCGGTCTTTGCCGACGCTGAGCGCAACACCGCCGTCGGCATGGTGAGCGTCGAGGTGATGGCCGCCGAGTTTGTCGAAGCGCTGTTCGTGGGCGGCGCCCGCACCCTCTCCCTGCAACTGTTCGACGGTGATGGCTCGGGTCCCGGCGCGGCGACGCGGCTGGCGGTGCGCGGGGTGGACGAACCGACAGCGCGCTTTTCCGCCCGGCGGCGGCTGGCGTTTGGCGGCCATGCCTGGCACTTCGAGGTCCGCTCGACACCCGCCTATGAGGCCGGGATCGCCTGGTGGAAGGCCGACCTGGCGATCGTCGGCGGCTTCGCCATCAGCCTGCTGGTGATGGCGCTGGTCAGCCAGCTGTCGGCCTGGCGAGCGCGGGCGGCGCGCTTGGCCGACACCATGACCCGCGCGCTGCGCGAGCGTGACGAACGCCTGCAACTGGCCCTCGCAAGCGCTGACGAAGGCTGGTGGGACTGGGACGCGGCGGCGGGCGCCATGCACGCCTCGGAGCGCGCCTGTGAAGTGTTTGGCGTCGCCAACTCCACCGTGCCGGGCGAACTGCTGGCGCTGTGGCGCAGCCGCATCCATGCGCAGGACCGGGAGGCGGTCGAGGCGCAGTTGCGCCGTCATGTCCGCCACGACGTGCCCTTTGATGCGGTGTACCGGGTGGTCCTGCCGGCCGGCGTCACGCGCTGGGTGCGCACCCGCGGCAAGGCGCGTCGGGACGCGCGTGGCAAGCTCATCGGCTTCTCCGGCTTCGTCTGCGATGTCACCGAGCGCCAGCTCGCCGAGCAGGCTCAGGCGCAACTGGCGGCGCGCCATGCCAGCGCCCTGGCAGCCATGCCGGACCTGCTCTTCGAACTCGATGACGAAGGTCGCTACGTGCGCTACCACGCCGCCAACGAGGGCGATCTGGCGGTGCCGCCGGTCGATTTTCTCGGCAAGCGCAGCGCCGAGGTGCTGCCGGCGGAGGTGGCCGCGCGCATCGATTCGGCCTGCGCGCAGGTGCGGCGGGCGGGTGGGGTGGCGGTGGTCGAGTACGCCCTCGACACCCGCGATGAGGCCGCGCAGACTTTTGAAGGCCGGGTGGTGCGGATCGCCACCGGGGGCTATCTGTGGATCGTGCGCAACATCTCGGCGCGCAAGGCGGCCGAGCGCGAGTTGCTGCGCCATCGCGACAATCTCGCCGAGCTGGTGGCCGAGCAGACCATCGACCTGATGCTCGCCAAGGAGGCCGCCGAGCGCGCCAACCGCAGCCGGGCCGACTTCCTCGCCACCCTCTCGCACGAGTTGCGCACCCCGCTGCACGCCGTGCTGGGCTTCGTCGACATGGGGCTGGCCAGCGGGGTGAGCGAGGACAAGCGCACCCATTGCTTCGAGCGGATTGAACTGAGCGGCAAGCGTTTGCTGCGGATGGTGTCGGAGGTGCTCGACGTGGCCAGGATCGAGGCCGCGCAGGGCAAGATGCGGCTCACCCCGGTCGATTGGGGGGTGGTGTGCCGCGACGTGATGGCCGAATGCGAGCCGCTGCTGCGCGCCAAGCAGATGGCGGTGAGCGTCGATGTGTCCGACACCCTGTGCCCGGTGCGCGCCGACGGGCCGCGCCTGCAGCAGGTGGTGATGAATCTGGTGACCAACGCGATCAAGTTCTCCCCGGTGGGCGGGCGGGTGGTGATGCGCCTGCGCGACTGCCACAGCAACCCGGACTTGTGCGGTGATCAGGTCTGCCTGGAGGTCGAGGACCAGGGCATCGGCCTGCCCGAGGACGGGCACGAGCGCATCTTCGAGGCCTTCGTGCGCGGCGACGCGACGCCGGCCAGCGTGCCGGGCAGCGGGCTGGGGCTGTCGATCTGCCGGCAGTATGTCGAGACGTTCGGCGGCCGGATCAGCGCCCATGACGTCCCCGGTGGCGGCGCGTTGTTCCGCGTGCTGCTGCCCTGCGCCACGGTGGCGGTGACGACGGAGGCGAGCGCGACATGATGCCCGCCGCCAGCGCCCGGCGTCCGCGCATCCTGGTCGTCGACGACGAGCCGATGAACCTCGAAATCGTTGCCGATGCGCTCGCCGCCAGCGCCTACGAGGTGGTCTCGCTCGGCGATGGCGACAGCGCCCTGCGCGCCCTCAAGGCCAGCGACGCGCATTTCGATCTGGCGATCCTCGACCGGCGGATGTCCGCCCCGGACGGGATGGCGATCCTGCGTCACATCCGCGCCTCGCAGCGGCTCGCCGGGATGCCGGTGATCCTGCAGACCGCCGCGGCCGACCCCGCGCAGGTGGCCGAAGGGCTGGCCGCCGGCGCCGACTACTACCTCACCAAGCCCTTCAAGGGCGCGGCGCTGGTGGCGATGGTGGGCGCCGCGCTGGCGCAGCGCCGCGAGCTCGAGCAGCTGCGTCAGACGGCGGCCGATCTGGCCGGCACGGTGAGCCAGCTGGCGCGTGCCGAGTTCCGCTTCCGCAGCGTCGATCAGGCCAGCGCGCTGGCGCATGGTCTGGCCGCCCTGTGCGCCCAGCCCGACATGGTGCGCATCGGTCTGGCGGAGCTGCTGGTCAATGCCATCGAGCACGGCAATCTGGGCCTCGGCTTCGACGCCAAGCGCGAGCTGATGCAAAGCGGCCGCTGGCGCGACGAGATCGAGCGCCGTCAGGGCGAGCCACGGTACCGCGCGCGCGTCGCCACCCTCAGCGTCGAGCAGTTGCCCGATCTGGTGCGCTTCGTGATCACCGATCAGGGCGAAGGCTTCGACTGGACGCAGTTCCTCGAGATGCCCGCCGAGCGCATGCATTGCCTCAATGGACGCGGCATCGCGCTGGCCCGCAAGCTGAGTTTTCTGAGCCTCAATTTCCGCCACGGCGGGCGCGAGGTCGAAGTCACCGCCGCGCCTTCCCTGCGGCTGCGCAGCTAGGTTTTTCCGCGCCATGGCTGTCCGGACATGCGCCGGCCGGCATTGACATTCATAAATATAAGAATATACTAATATTTATGAATGTGCCCCGGATGTTCCCTCTCGCCGTTTGGGTCTGCTGGCTCGCATGGGCGACGCCGCTGCAGGCCGCCGAGCCCGTGGCCACAGCGCCAGTGACGCGCACCGCGGTGGCCGCCCGGCAGGTGGTCGAGGGGGTGGTCGAGGCCGTGTCGGCGGCCACCGTCGGGGCGCAGGTGGCGGGGCGGATTGTGGCGGTCGATGTGGAATCTGGCGATGCGGTGGTGCGCGGCCAGGTGCTGATGCGCATCGACGCCCGCGCCGCCGAGCAGGCGGTCGCCGTGGCCACCGCCCAGGTCGCCCGCGCCCGTGCCGCGCTCACGGATGCGCGCGATCAGTGGCAGCGCAGCGAGGCATTGCGGGCGCAAGACTTCATCAGCCCGGCGCGGGTCGACCAGGCCCGTGCGGCCATGCAGGCCGCCGAGGAGGCGTACCGCGCGGCGCAGGCAG
>JAGRFO010000318.1 GCA_020446005.1 Rhodocyclaceae bacterium
GCGCTACGGCGGCATTGCGCGCTTGTATGGCGCGGCCGGGCTGGCGCGGTTGCGCGCGGCGCGGGTGGCAGTGGCCGGGCTGGGCGGGGTTGGCTCGTGGGCGGTCGAGGCGCTGGCGCGCAGCGGGGTCGGGCATCTGCGCCTGATCGACCTCGACCACGTGGCCGAGTCGAACATCAACCGCCAGATTCACGCGCTCGAAGACACCCTCGGGCAGGCCAAGGTGGTGGCGATGGCCGAGCGCATCGCGCGGATCGATCCAGGCGTTGAAGTGGCGTGCATCGACGACTTCGTGACCGCGGACAACGTGGCCGAACTGCTCGCGCCGCCGCTCGATTACGTCATCGATGCGATCGACGATGTGCGCGCCAAGGCGGCGCTGCTGGTGTGGTGCCAGCGCCAGGGGATCGCGCTGGTGACTGTCGGCGGGGCCGGCGGCAAGACCGATCCGGCGCGGGTGCAACTGGCCGATCTGGGGCGGACCACCGAAGACCCGCTGCTCGCCAAGCTGCGCGCGCGCCTGCGCAGCGACTACGGCTACCCGCGGGGGGCGAAGCGCAAGTTTCACGTCGATGCGGTGTTTTCGCCGGAAATCCAGCGCGGCGAGGGCGGCGGCGGGCTCAACTGCGCCGGTTTCGGGTCGAGCATGGCGGTGACCGCCAGCTACGGACTGGTGGCGGCCGGCCGGGTGATCGACCGCATCGCGCGCGGGGTGGATTCAGCGGGGGAGGAATAGCGCCGGGTCCACCGGCGTGGCGTTGAGGAACACGCTCCAGTGCAGGTGGGGGCCGGTCGCCCGCCCGCTCATCCCCACCGTGCCCAGCGGCGCGCCTTGCGCCACCCGCTCGCCGGCGCGCGCGTCGATTCGGTCAAGGTGGCAGAACATCGAGATCAGCCCCTGGCCGTGGTCGACGAAGACGGTTTTTCCGTTGAAGAAGAAGTCGCCGGTGTGGGTCACCACCCCGCCGGCCGGGGCGATGATCGGGGTGCCCGTGGCGGCGGCGATGTCCAGCCCGCGGTGCGGTGCGCGCGGTTTGCCGTTGAAGGTGCGACGCAGGCCGAAGGGGCTGGAATGGCGTCCCGCCACCGGGGTGACGAAATCGAGCGGTGGCTGGGCCTCGTCGCGAAACAGGGTCTTGATCTCGTTCTGGGTGGCCGCTTCACGCTCGATGCGCGCCATGTCGTCCGGGTTGGGATCGACCATGCGCGGGTTCTTGATCCGGATGTGCTGCACCGGATAGTCCTTGGCGGCGATCTTCAGCGTGGCGCTGCGGGCCGCCCCGTTCTGGATGATGCGCAGGGTGTGCGCGCCGGGGGCGAGGTCGAGCGGCAAGCCGACCCAGGCCGCCCAGTGGCCGTTCTCCTCGCGCACCAGCACCGGCCGGTCGCCCAGATGCACCGCCGGGCGCGGCGTGTCGGCGGCGGCGATGCGTAGATGGGCGATGCCGCCGGGCGTGAGCGCGGTGCGCGGTGCCGCTTGGGCGCCGAGGCCGAGCGTGGCGGCGAGCAGGACGAGCGCGCCCAGAACGGTGCGTGGGGTGGGATGCGACATGCGCCGATGATAGCGCGGCGCGGGCGGCGTCCAACGGCGGAATGCCGGTATATTGGTCCGCTCACGCATTGTCATGGGGAGCACGCAGCATGTCGCAGATGCACGGAATCGTACTGTTTGGCCACGGCGCGCGCGATCCGGTGTGGGCCGGGCCGATGCAGCGCACCGCGGCGCGCATCGCCGAGCTGTCGCCGGAGATGCCGGTCGAGCTGGCCTTCATGGAGTTCATCGAGCCGGTGCTGGATGTGGCGGTCGACCGGCTGGTGGCGCGCGGGGCGACGCGGATCACGGTGGTGCCGGTGTTTCTGGCGCAGGGCGGGCATCTCAAGCGCGACGTGCCGGCGCTGGTCAGCGCGGCAGCGGCGCGTCATGCCGGCGTGAGCGTGACCCTGGCGACCGCGGCCGGTGAAGCGCCGGAAGTGATCGATGCGATCGCGGCCTATGCGAGCCGCTGCTGAGGCTATCCGAAGTGCATGAAATGGGCTCAAGTCCGACGGCCGGCGGGCGTTATTGATTGACATAATTTAACGAAAAGGAGGTCACGTGGCGCGCGCGCTGGCACCGGCTGAGCACTCACGGGCGCAACGCGACCCGGGGCGGCGGCGCGCTGCGCTGCTGTGGGCGCTGGCGCTCGGCCTGCTGCTGGCCACCTTGGCGCTCTGGCAGGCCGCCCGGTTTCATCTGCTGAGCGTGTTCGAGGCGGACTTCGAGGCCGATGTCACGGAGCTGGTGGCCCGCGCCGAGGATCGCCTGACCCGGCTCGCCGACAGCGCCCGCGCCGCGGCCAGCATGGCGCGGGGGGGCGACGCACCGAGCGCCGCCGGGTGGGCCGGTTACGTGGACGCACTGGCGCTGGCACGCAGCTCGCCCGGCTTCTCGTCGATGGCGCTGGCGGTGTTTGTCGACGGCGATCACGGATCGCCGGCGTGGGGTGATGAGCGCCTGGTGATTC
>JAGRFO010000056.1 GCA_020446005.1 Rhodocyclaceae bacterium
TGAGCGCGCCGCCCATGGTGCCCATCGAGATGTCGGAGAGGAAGGCGAAGGCCGCCGAGTAGCGCGTGAGTTGCTGGTAGTAGCGTCGGGTTTCGGGCGCGACTCCGTCGGGCACCTTCACGAAGTGCGAGCCGGTGATGCCCATCACCAGCGCCCGCGCGGCGTTGCTGAGGGTGTAGCCGACGTGGCCCCACAGGGCGGCGTCGAAGGCGTCGAGGTCGTTGTCCTGCGCGGCGTGCATTTCCTTGAGCACGTAGGGGTGGCAGCGGATCGCGCCCTGACCGAAGAGGATCAGGCTGCGGGTGAGGATGTTGGCCCCCTCGACGGTGATGCCGACCGGAATCTGCTGATAGGCACGGCCGAGGAAGTTTTGCGGCCCCAGGCAGATGCCCTTGCCGCCGATCACGTCCATGCCGTCGTTGACCGTCTGCCGGGCGCGCTCGGTGACGTGATACTTGGCGATCGCGGAGACCACCGAGGGCTTCTCGCCGGCGTCCACCGCGCCGGCGGTGAAGATGCGCGCGGCGTCGGACAGATAGGTGTTGGCGCCGATGCGGGTGAGCGCTTCTTCCACGCCCTCGAACTTGCCGATCGCGGTCTTGAACTGGTAGCGCACGCGGGCGTAGCCGCCCACCGCACGGGCGGTGAGCTTCTGCATGCCGGTGTTGGAGCCGGGCAGCGAGATCGAGCGCCCGGCGGCGAGCGATTCCATCAACATCCGCCAGCCCTGCCCGGCCATCTGCGGCCCGCCGATGATGAAGTCGAGCGGCATGAACACGTCGCTGCCGCGGATCGGGCCGTTCATCCAGATCGCGTTGAGCGGGAAGTGACGCCGGCCGATGTCCACGCCGGGGTGGTTCCACGGCACCAGCGCGACGGTGATGCCGACGTCTTCCGTCTCGCCGAGCAGGTGGTCGGGGTCGAACAGGCGGAAGGCGAGGCCAAACACGGTGCATACCGGAGCCAGCGTGATGTAGCGCTTGTCGAAGCTGACCCGCACGCCCAGCACCTGCTTGCCCTGCCACTCGCCCATGCACACCACGCCGGCGTCGGGAATCGACGCCGCGTCGGAGCCGGCCCACGGGCTGGTGAGCGCAAAGGCGGGGATCTCCTGCCCCTGGGCGAGGCGCGGCAGGTAGTGGTTTTTCTGTGCCTCGGTACCGTAGTGCAGGAGCAGTTCGGCCGGGCCGAGCGAGTTGGGCACCATCACCGTCACCGCGGCGGCCGATGAGCGCGTCGACAGCTTGGTGACGACTTGAGAATGTGCGAAGGCGGAGAAGCCCTTGCCGCCGTATTCGGTCGGGATGATCATGCCGAGGAAGCCCTGGCGCTTGATGTAGTCCCACACCGCGATCGGCAGATCCTGCTTCTGGCTGGCGCTCCACTCGTCGGTCAGGCGGCACAGTTCGCTGGTGTCCACGTCCAGAAAGCGCTGCTCCGCGTCGGTCAGCTTTGGCCACGGAGTGGCCAGCATGCGACGCCAGTCGGGCCGGCCGGCAAACAGCTCGCCCTCCCACCACACGGTGCCGGCCTCCAGCGCGTCCTTTTCGGTCTGCGACATCGACGGCAGGGCAGCGCGAAAGGCTTTGAGGATGCGCGCGGTAAGATGCCGCTTGCGCAGCGGATCGAGCAGGAACACGGCGCACAGCGCGGCATAGACGAGCATCGCCAGCAGGGTGGGCGCCGCCCCCCAACCGCCCGCCAGCGCCAGGCCCGCCAGCCACAGCACGCCGACCACCGCCCACAGGAACAACGGCGCGCGCCGATACGCGAGCGCGACCATCAACGGCGCAAGCGCCGCCACGTACCAGATCATGCCTTGCTTCTCCTCATTGTCCCGCAGCGCGCGGGCAGCGCAGCGATGTCATGCTGCATCGCGCTGGTCGTCTCTGGCCGGTGCTTGCAGATTGGGCAGGGGACCACGCAGACCGCCGAGCAGGAAGGACATCAGCCGCTCCATCAGTTTGGCCGGATCCTTGTCGTCGAACTCGCCGGCAAACAACTGCAGCGCGTCGGTCCCCGCGATGGCGAAGGACATCGCCCCCATCATGAAGTGAAAGCGCCACAGGATTTCCTCGCGCGGCACGTCGGGCAAGGCGCGATACAGCGCGCCCATGAAACGCTCGACCACTTCCGAATACTCTTCGGCCAGAAACTTGCGCACGAACTCATTGGGCTCGGTGTAGGTGCGCCCGAGCAGCCGCATGAAGACCGCGCCGCCGTGCTCGGTGTCGGCCGCCATCTTCAGCGACTCGCCGAAAAAAGCCTCGACGATGCGGCTGGGCTTGACCGGCGCGCCATTCGCCGCCAGCTCGGCATTGCTCAGGGCGGCCAGACGACGGCGGTTGAGGTCGTGCAAACGACGGCGGAACACCTCGTGAATCAACGCATCCTTGGTCCCGAAGTGGTAGTTCACCGCCGCCAGATTGACGTGCGCGGTGCTGGTGATCATGCGCATCGAGGTGGCCTCGAAGCCGTGTGCCATAAACAATCCTTCCGCCGCATCGAGGATGCGTTCCCGCGTTTCGGGGGCCTGCCTGTGGTGTGTCTCTCTCATGGGGGATCTCGCTTTTTTATTGGTTTGTGGAACGGGATCATCGCCAGATCGAACATTATAATTCAAACGTTCGTTTTAATCATACGTTCCGATCCAGCAATGTCAACTCCTTTCTAGGCGGGTCGTCCCAAAAGATCAATGGGCACTGCAACATCCGCCGCAGTGCCCATCGCTTGCGCCTCAAGTCACGCGGCGGTACGCCGCGCAGCGCATCAACCCGGCTGAACCGGCGCGCCCTCCATCCGGCGCGCCTCACGTTTCGCCTCGCGACGCTCGGCGCGTTGCTCGCGCAACTCAGACATCTTGGTGCGCTGCTCGGGGGTCAGGAGCTGGTACACCTCATGCTGGTTTTGCAGGGTGAGTTGCGCCATCCGCGCCTTGGCGGCGGCCCCCTCCTCGGTCAGCTGCTTGACCTTGGCGGCGTCGTATTCGCCCTTGTCCATCATCTCGCGAAGCGACTGGCGGCTTGCGTGGACGGCCTTCATCTCGTCGCGCAGCTTGGGCGCAAGCGCGTGCTTGAGCTCGAAGATGCGGTCGCGCTGCGCATCGCTCAGATCCAGCCCGCGCAGCATACCCATCCCCGGGCCGCCATGATGACGCCCCATCCCCTCGTGTTTCCTCATACCTTCTTCGCAACGCGGTCCTTCACCGAATCGCTCGTCCATGTCCGGCCGCGCCTGGGCGACCAGCGGCACCGCCAGCGCAATGCTGCTGGCGACCAGAAAAGCCTTGAGGGTAGGTGTGTTGATTTTCATGATGCTCTCCTTGAAGTCAGTGTGTTCCGACAGGCGCCGCGCCTCCTGCGCTGACCTGTTGGACGCAGTGTCGCCGGCCCTCCCGTAAAGCGCGGTAAGCCCGGTGTAAAGAGAGGTAAAGCCGGGTAAAGACCCTCAAAGCCGCGCCGGCGCGCCGTATCATGCAGCCATCGAGAATGCTCGCGAGACCCCCGCCATGACCCGCGTACTGCTTGTTGACGACGACACCGAACTGGCCGCCATGCTGCAGGAGTACCTCGCCCAGGAAGGCTTCGAGGCCAGCGTCGCCCACGACGGCGAGGCCGGGGTGACCGAGGCGCTCAGCGGCCACTACGCCATCGCGGTGCTGGACGTGATGATGCCGCGCATGAACGGCGTCGAAGCGCTGCGCCGGATTCGCCAGAGCAGCGACCTGCCGGTGCTGATGCTCACCGCGCGCGGCGACGACATCGACCGCGTGGTCGGGCTGGAACTGGGCGCGGACGACTACGTGCCCAAGCCCTGTTCGCCGCGCGAGCTGGTGGCCCGCCTGCGCGCGATCCTGCGTCGCACCGACACCCCGGCGGCGAGCGACAACGGCACCGAAGCCATTCGCGCCGGCGCGCTCGAACTGTGGCCGGCCCGACGCAGCGCCACCTGGCGGGGCGAAGCGCTGGCCCTCACCAGCACCGAATTCAGCCTGCTCGAAGCGCTGGTGCGCCGCGCCGGCAGCGTGGTGAGCAAGAACGAACTTTCGGAGAGCGCGCTGGGCCGCCCGCTGGCGCGCTTCGACCGCAGCATCGACGTACACGTGAGCAGCATCCGCCACAAGCTCGGCCCGCGCAGCGACGGCCTGTCGTGGATCCAGACCGTGCGCGGTCAGGGCTACCAGTTCGTGCGCGACTGAGGGCCGGCCATGGGACGCCTGTTCTGGAAATTCCTGCTCGCCTTCTGGCTGACCCTGATCGTCGCCGCCATCGGCGTCGGCACCGCGGTGTGGCTACACCGCCAGGCCGACTTCGACGAAGCCGCCGAGCGCCTCGCCCCGCGCGTCGGCTTCTGGCTCGACACCACCGAATCGGCGCTGGTCGACGGCAGCCCGCTCACCGCCCAACGGCTCCTCAACCGCTGGCAACAACGCCGGGGCGGCGCGCCGGTGTTTGTCGTCGCGCCCGACGGCACCGATCTGATCGGCCGCCCGCTGCCGCCGGCCACCACCCTCGCCGCGCTGCCCGACACCGCCACCCGCGAGATCACCCTCGCCGACGGCAGCCGCTTTCATCTGATCGTCGACCCGCAACGCCTGCGCCCGCGCGACGCTCGCCCCGGCGCCCCACCGCCGCCCGGCCTGCCGCTCACCGCCGGGCTGATCGCCAGCCTCGCCTTCAGCGCCTTGCTGGCGTGGTACGTGGCGCGCCCGATCCGCCACCTGCGCCGTGCTTTTGACGCCGCCGCCAACGGCCAGCTCGATGTGCGCGTGACCCCGCAGATGGGCCGGCGGCGCGACGAGATCGCCGATCTGGGGCACGACTTCGACCACATGGCGGCGCGCCTGCAGGCCCAGATCAACGCCCAGCGCCGCCTGCTGCACGACGTGTCGCACGAGCTGCGCTCGCCGCTGGCGCGGATGCAGGCGGCGATCGGGCTTGGCCGCCAGAACGCCGAGCGCCTGCCCGAAACGCTGGAGCGCATCGAGCGCGAGTCGGCGCGGCTCGACACGCTGGTCGGCGAGCTGCTCACCCTGGCGCGGCTGGAAGCCGGCAGCGAGGGGCGCGCCGAGCGGGTCGAGCTGGTCGAGCTGATCGCCGCGATCGCCGACGACGCGCGCTTCGAAGCGCAAGCCGCCGGGCGCGAACTGCACTTCGACGGCAGCGGCGAAGCGTGGACCTGGGCGCAGGCCGAGCTGGTGCAGCGCGCCTATGAAAACGTGATCCGCAACGCGGTCAAATTCACCGCCCCCGGCACCGCGGTGGACGTGCGGCTGGGCGTGGCCGACGGGGCGCTCGAGGTGGCGGTGGCCGACCACGGCCCGGGCGTGCCGGAAGATCAACTCGCTCACATCTTCGAGCCCTTCCACCGCGCAGAAAATGGCCATCCCGCGCCCGGCTTCGGCCTCGGGCTGGCGATCGCCCAGCGCGCGCTGGCGGCGCACGGCGGCCACATCCGCGCTGCCCGGCGCCCCGGCGGCGGGCTGGTGGTCACCCTCCGCCTGCCGCTGCGCGATCATCCGCCGCCCGCCACGCCCGCCTGAGAGGCGCTACACTCGCGCGATGCGACGACA
>JAGRFO010000319.1 GCA_020446005.1 Rhodocyclaceae bacterium
ACGCCGACCCGCGCAGCCTGCAGGCTCGCGCCGACGCGCGCGTCTTTGTCATCGGTGACGCCCTCGGCCTCGCCTCGCCGCTGTTCGGCCACTATCCCAAGACCGCCCACATGGCGGTCCACCACGGGCGCATCGCCGCCGCCGGCATCGCCGCGCGGATTCACGACGCCGCCTTCGAGCCACCCTTCCCGGAAAGCGTGTGCTGGGTCACCGACAGTTTCACCCCTCACGAAATGATCCGCATCGACACCCACTACCGCCAGCGCGGCGACGGCGCCCTCGCCCAGCAGGTCGAGCAGGCGCGCGAGAACAACCCGCGCGGGGAAGAGCGGGCGTGGGCGAGTGGTCTGTTTGGCGAGGTGTTTGGGAGCTAGGTCGGGCGGTCTGCCGGGGTGGCCGCTGCCGCTCAGATGAGGTTTGAAACCTCGATCAGGTTGCCGTCCGGGTCGCGGAAGTACACCGAGAGGATCGGGCCGGTGGCGCCGGTTCGCCTGACCGGGCCTTCGGTGATTTCAACCCCGGCGTTTTTCAGTTCTTCGACGACCGTGGCGATCGGCGTGTCGGTGATCAGGCAGATGTCGATGGCGCCCGGGGTGGGGCGGTGCGCCTTGGGTTCGAACTCCTGGCCGACCTGGTGGAGGTTGAACTTTTGCGCGCCAAACGTCAGCGCCTTGCGCCCTTCGCCGAACGAGACGGGGGTCATGCCCAGCACGCGTTCGTAGAACGCGCAGGTGACCGGAATGCTCTTGACGGTCAGGACGAGGTGATCAACGCGCGAAATCTGCATCAGGGTTGCCGGCGAGCGGTGTCAGCGCCCGCGCGCCGCGCGGCGTCGGGCGATCGCGGCCAGGCCGAACAGCCCCGCGCCGTACATCCAGGCGGCGGCTGGCTCGGGCACCGGGCTGACGCTCACCGCCTCCACCCGGAACTGCGCCCAGCCTTTCCAGTCGTCGCTGGGGCCGTCCCACTGGGCGAACTCGCCGCCACCGCCCACGTATTTGTCGAGGCTGATCGACTGCGGCAGGCCGCTTGGCTCATACCCGTCGAACAGGTCCCCATCGAACAGCAGGCTCACCCACACTTCGGTGTTGTCGCCGCCGAACTGGCCGTCGAAGCCGAGCACGATGACATCCAGCGGGGTGCCGTCGGCCACGTTGATGTTCAGGAATGAGACCTCCGAGGTCCAGTTCTCGACCGCGTTGTCATTGAACTCGAAGCCGATGACGTTGGAACTGAAGCAGTCCCCGCCGGCGACGTTGGCGCCATCGAAAATACAGGCGGCGCCGGCGTAGTTGGCCCCGCCATCGTCGAGCTCATACACCGTCCATCCGCCGGCATTGACCCAGGTGTTGATGGCCTTGCTGACGTCCAGCTCGAAGCTGGCTTCGAAGTTGAAGTTCCGGCCGATGTGCTGCGCCAGCGTGCCGAAGGAATTGTCCGCGACGATCTGCCCCGACAGCGCAATGGATTGCGGCGGGGCGGCGTGAGCGGTGATCGACGCAGCAAGCAGGGCGGCAACCATGAACGGCTTGATGGCGGAGGGCAGGGTCATGGCTTCATTCCTTGCGGGTTTGATCCTTGGGGGATGCGGGCATGATGACCGAATTGTTCAATATTTGAAATACTTGGAGATTTTCGGGCGTGGGCGATCCCGGCGGGTCGGGGCCTCCTCCCTCAATGCCGCCACCACACCTTGCTGTCGCCGTCCTTCAAGATCAGGTAGGTGTTGAAGGGCTCGCGGCGGGGGCGCTCGGTGCCTTTGGTTTTGTCGAGGGTGGTGCAGCCGGTTTCGCAGGTGGGGTTGGAGACCTGGCGGCCGGGGGCGCCGAGCGGGGTGCCGGGGACGGCGAGGCCGCGGGCGTCGGGTTGTTTTTCGAGCAGCAGTTTGATGTCTTCGGCCGGCACGTGGCCTTCGATGAAGTAGCCGGCGATGGTGGCCGAGGGGATGGCCTGGTAGCCGTTCGGCACGCCCAGCGAGGTCTTGGTGGCGCGCAGCTCGAGCATTTTCTGGCGGGTGATGTTGACCGTGAAGCCGGCCTGGCGCAG
>JAGRFO010000057.1 GCA_020446005.1 Rhodocyclaceae bacterium
TGATGCGGGGGGTTTTTAGTTGGGGGGTGGGGAGAGGTGCTGTTTAACGCACCGCGACGCCTTTGATGAGCGCCCATGCCGTCATGCCAGGCACGAGACCCAGCCGCTCACGTGACAGCGTGGTGATGCGTGCGAGCAAGACAGTCTTGCCAGCCGCTAGTCTCACCAGTCGGTGGCCGGGGTTGGGGTCGGGGCAGATGTCGATGACGGAGACCGGCAGGTGGTTGATGATGCTGCTGTCGGTCGGGCGTGACAGGGCGATCGATACATCGCGCGCGGCAATGCGCAGCCGCAGCGTGCGACCGACGGGTGATGGCGGGGCACTGACGAGCAGGCGGCCACCGTCGCTGTCGACTTCGGTCAGGTGCGTGTTCGCGTGATGTGCGGCGATCCGTCCGTGGAACACTGAACCGGCGTGTTCGCTGTGCGCCAGGGACAGGTCGGCGCGGGTGAGGATCTCGTTGGTCGGTCCATGGGCGAGAACGCGTCCGCCATCGAGCACGACCAGCGTGTCGGCCAGACGTGCGACTTCGTCGATGGCGTGGCTGACATACACGATCGGCGCCGAGCTCACTGCCGGCAAGGTTTCGAGCACGTCGAGGATGTCATCGCGGGCAGGGCCGTCGAGCGCCGAGAGCGGTTCATCCATCAACAGCACCCGCGGGCGGGTGAGCAGGGCGCGGGCGATGGCGACACGCTGACGTTCTCCGCCGGAGAGCCGTGCGGGCATGCGCGGCAGCAGGGGTGCCAGGCCAAGTGCGTCGATGAGCGAGTCGGTCTCCGACCCGTCCTGGTCGCTTCGGGCACGGCGCAGGGCGTAGTCGAGGTTGGCGCGCACAGACAGGTGCGGGAACAGGCTGGCTTCCTGGAATACATAGCCGACCGCGCGGGCGTGGGCGGGCATGGAGTGTTGCTCGTCTTGCCATACGGTATCGCCCACGCGCAGGTGGCCGGCCATCCGGTTCAAGCCGGCGATGTTGCGCAGGATCGTGGTCTTGCCGCAGCCCGAGGGGCCGAACAGTGCGCTCACACCGTGCATCGGCAGGCTGAACGCGGCGTCGAGCGAAAACACGCCGTGGCGACCGTGAAAATGCGCGTCGAGGGTGCTCATGTTCGCTGCTCGCGCAGGCGCTTTTCGGCCAGCATGGTGACCAGGATCACGACGAAGGAGAAGGCCACCATGCCGGCTGCGAGCAGGTGTGCCTTGTCCCACTCCAGCGCTTCCACGTAGTCATAAATGGCAATCGACAGCACTCGCGTTTCGCCCGGAATGTTGCCGCCGATCATGAGCACCACGCCGAATTCGCCGACGGTGTGGGCGAAGCCGAGCACCGCCCCGGTCAGCAGACCGGGGCGGGCCAGCGGCAGGGCAACGGTCCAGAACGCATCCCATGGCGAGGCGCCGAGCGTTGCCGCCACTTCCAGCGGGCGCTCGCCGATCGCCTCGAAGGCATTGCGCACCGGTTGGACGACGAAGGGCAGCGAGTAGATCACTGAGCCGACCACCAGTCCGGCAAAGCTGAACGGCAGCGCGTGACCGAACAGCGCGGTGGCGGTCTGGCCGAGCGGGCTGTTCGGGCCAAGGGCAACCAGCAGATAAAAGCCCAGCACCGTTGGCGGCAGTACCAGCGGCAGCGCCACCACGGCGGCGATCGCCTCTTTCCATGCCGCGCCGGAGCGTGCCAGCCACCAGGCCAGCGGGGTGCCGATCAGCAGCAACACCAGCGTGCTGATGCACGCGAGCTTGAGGGTGAGGAAGGTGGCTTCGAGCATGGCTCAGCGCGGCTGCGAATCGTAGCCGTAGCGGGTGACGATGCGGCGCGCGGCGTCGCTGCTGAGAAACTGCATGAACGCGCGCGCCGCCGGATTGTGTGTGGCGCGTGCAAGCAGCACGGCATCCTGATGGATCGGAGCGTACAGCGTTTCGGGCACCCGCCAGCGCGAGCCATCGGCATGGTCGATGATCTGAGACAGCGCGACAAAGCCCAGCGACGCATTGCCGGTGGCGACGAACTGGTAGGTCTGCGCGATGTTGTCGCCGCGGATCAGGCGTGGCGCGGCGGTGGCATACAGACCCAGCGCGTGCAGGGTTTCGACCGCGGCGCGGCCGTAGGGTGCGGTGTCGGGGTTGGCGATCGCCAGCCGGGTGTAGTCGCCGCGCCGCAGGGCGCTGGTATCGGCATCGATCCGCGTCGGGTCGGCGCTGTAGAGCACCAGTTTGCCGATGGCGTAGGTGATGCGCGAGCCGGGCACGGCCAGTCTTTCGGCTTCGGCGCGTGCCGGGCGGGTGCTGTCGGCGGCCAGAAAGACGTCGAAGGGTGCGCCGTGGGCGATCTGCGCGTAGAGCTTGCCGGTGGAGCCGCTGCTGATAACTAGCCGGTGACCGCTGGCGGCCTCGAATGCCGCGCCTAGCGCCTGGGCGGGGGCGATGAAATTGGTGGCGACGGCCGCCCGCACGGTATCTGCGTGTGCGCTCGCAGGCGCAAGCCACACCAAAAAGGTGGCCAGAATTGCGATTGACAGGGCGGGCGGGGGTGGGCGCATCATTCGAGCGTCGGGCGGCTGAAGTTTCGTTATAGTTCTTTAACTATAACGATGAGTCAAGTGCGACATGTGATTGAGATCATGTGACGGATATGGTCGAAAAAATGCCCGCCACAGTGCAAGGGCGGGCATCGATGCGGCGCTGTGCCGGGCACACATCAAGTATGCCCGGCACGGCAGGTGCCTTACTGCTTCTTTTCTTCCGTGGCAGCGCTTTCCTTGGCCGCTTCGACGGCGTTGCCGGCGGCTTCCTTGGCCGCTTCAACGGCATTGCCCGCAGCTTCCTTGGCGTCGGCAGCGGTTGCGCTCACGGCGTCGGAGGCGGCAGCGGCGCCTTCCTTGGTGGCTTCCATGGCGTTGCCGGCGGCTTCCTTGGCGGCTTCGACGGCTGTGCCGGCCGCATCGGCGGCGGCAGCCGCGCCTTCCTTGGCGGCTTCAGTGGTGGCGGCGGCCGCGTCGGAGGCTGCGGCAGCGGTGTCCTTGGCGGCTTCTTTCACGGCCTCGACGGCTTTGGGGGCTTCGGGCATCGCCTTGGACTCTTCCTTGCCGCAGGCGGAGACGGCGAGAGCAACAAGGGCGGCGACGAGAAGAGACTGTTTCATAGCAATAAATCCTCAAGCAAAGATGGTTTTGTTTTGCGGTGCGGTGGTATCCGAACCGGCGTGCATACTAGCATGCTTGACGATTGCGGATATTTGGTGTTGCGACGCCGCAACATGATTTTGCAGGCTCACAGCCCCAGAACCGTGCCGATGTTGGCGTTGGCGGCAGCGTCCCAAATTGTTTCAAGTTGTGCGCCATTGAGGCGACAGTTGAGCGGGGTGTTGAGGTTGAGCATGCTGCGCGGGCGATCATGCTGCGGGCGGGTCAGGATGTGGCGATCGTCGGCGATGAGCACAGCGCGGGCCATGGCCGAGGCGTCGCGTTGTGCAGCGATGCGCACCGAAGCAATGTGCGCGTAGTCGTTGAGCAGGGCACGGGTGCGCGGCAGGTGCGCGATCAGGTGAGCGGCGTCGAGCAGCAGGATGCGCAGACCGTCGCGGCGTAGCCGGGGCAGGGCCTGACGCAAGGTCTGGTGCATGGCTGGTGCATCGGGTGTCAGCGCGGTGAGGTCGACCTCGCAGATGGTGAGCGTCGATTGCGCGCCGCTCACCAGCTCGCGCCACGCGGCGCGGGTGTCGGCCCAGTTGTCGATCAGGGTGCCGGTCGGTTCATCCATGATCGCTACCCGGATGGACGAAGCCATCGACATACCAGCCGTAAAGCAGCGCGATCGTTGCCGTGTCCGCGCCGGTCAGCGCCGTCGCGGGCAGTGCGCGGGCGTGGGCCAGCAGCTTGAAGCGCTTGCGTTCGGGAATGTCGACGTGCTGACGCTCGCCGTTGAGGTAGAAACGGCCTCTCTGGAAAAGCAGAATGCTGCGCCGGTCGAGCCGCACTCCGTCGCGCCTGATCCGGGTGGCAAAGCTGCGTTCGCCCAGCGGCGTGTCGGGCGGGTCAAAGAAGACGCTGGCCTTGGGCTCGCTCAGATAGTGACCGAGAAAATCCGCCACGTCTTTGCGGCGCCAGCGCAGCCGGCGGGTCATGCGCTCGACCTTGCTGGCCATCGGCGTGGGGATGCGCGCGCTGTTGCGCTGGCTGCGCAGCTCCGGGTCGGCGTAGAGGCCGTCCAGGTGCAGGCGCTCCTGCAGATAGTTGAGGAACTCGGTGCACAGTTCGTGCACCGACGGAGTGCGGAAGCCGATCGAATAGGTCGTGCATTCGCCGATGGCGATGCCGTTGTGCGCCCACTGCGGGGGCAGGTAGAGCATGTCGCCGGGGTCGAGCACCCATTCCTGACTTGGCGTGAAATGGGCGAGCACCTTGAGTGGCGCATCGTCGATCAGCGTGCGGTCGTCCTGTTGGCCGATTTGCCAGCGGCGCTGGCCCTGGCCCTGCAGCAGGAACACGTCGTAGTCATCCACGTGTGGCCCAACTCCGCCGCCGTCGATGGCGTAGCTCACCATCAAGTCGTCCAGCCGCGCTTGCGGGATGAAGTTGAAGCGGCGCATCAGCGCGTCGGCTGCGTCGTCCCACAGGTTGACGCCTTGCACCAGCACCGTCCATGGCGCGCCCTGACGTCGCAGATCGGCCGCCCGCTGCGGGCCGTGGCGCAGTTCCCAGCCCTGGGTGTCCTGACGCACCAGTCGTGATTCGACATCGGCATGGCGCGCCAGCTTAAACAGCGCCTCGTTCGAAATCACGCCTTTGAATCCGGGCACCGCGCCGCGTATCAGCAGTGGTTTTTTCTGCCAGTAATCGGCCAGAAAACGGTCGGGGGGGATGCCCCCCAGAAGCTGAGTGTCCATGGCTGGATGGTAGCTTTTTTGGCCGTCTCACGGACGGATTTGAAGTCCATCGTTCAGCGGCTAAAATGATGCCCTTTTTTGCGGACAGAGCCGAACATGCCCATCGCGCAGATCGAATCGCTGGACTCCCAGGGCCGGGGCGTGGCCCGCTCGCCGGAAGGCAAGACCGTGTTCATTGACGGCGCCTTGCCCGGTGAGACTGTCGACTATTCGGTGTATCGCAAAAAGCCCAAATTTGAGCAGGCGCAGGTGAGCCGCGTGATCAAGGCCAGCGGACAGCGGGTGACCCCGCGCTGTGCCGCCTTCGGCCGCTGCGGTGGCTGCAGCATGCAGCATATGGACGCCAACGCGCAGGCCGCGGTCAAGCAGCGTGTGCTCGAAGATGCGCTGCAAAAACTGGGCAAGGTGACGCCGGAGATCCTCTATCCGGCCATCGTCGGCCCCGCCTGGCGGTACCGCTTTCGCGCGCGGATCAGCGTGCGCCTGGTGCCCTCCAAGGGCGGAGTGCTGGTCGGCTTTCACGAGCGGCGCAGCAGCTTCATCGCCGACATGACGGCCTGCGAGGTGCTGCCCCAGCACATCTCCGACATGCTGGTCCCGCTGCGCGAACTGATCGCCGGGCTGGCCCGGCCGGACGGCATCCCCCAGATCGAACTGTCGATCGGCGATACCGAAACGGTGCTGGCGTTCCGCAACCTCACCCCACTGACCGACGCCGACGAGCAGCGTCTGCGCGACTTTTCCGATGCGTGGCAGATACAGGTCTGGCTCCAGCCCGGCGGGCTCGACACCATCTATCGCCTGCATCCGGTCGATGCCCCGGTGCTCAGCTACAGCGCGCCGGAGTTCGGCCTCACCTACGCCTTCCGCCCCAACGACTTCACCCAGGTCAACGTCGCCATCAACCGCATTCTCCTGCGTCGCGCCATGCAACTGCTCGACCCGCAACCCGGCGAGCGCATCGGCGACATGTTCTGCGGCCTGGGCAACTTCAGCCTCCCCATCGCCCGCCGCGGCGCGCAGGTGGTCGGCGTCGAAGGCAGCCAGCCGCTGGTCCAGCGTGCCGCCGCCAACGCCGCCGCCAACGGGCTCGCCGAGCGGTCCGAATTTCACGTCGCCAATCTGTTCGAAGCCACCGAAGACAGCTTCGCCGCGCTCGGCCGCTTCGACAAACTCCTCATCGACCCGCCGCGCGAAGGCGCACTCGCCGTGGCGCTGGCGCTGGGCGCAGACGCCCCGCGGCGCATCGTCTACGTGTCGTGCAGCCCGTCCACGCTGGCGCGCGATGCCGCGATTCTGGTGCACACCAAAGGCTACCGCCTCAAAGGCGCCGGCATCGCCAACATGTTCCCGCACACCTCGCACGTCGAATCCATCGCCCTGTTCGAGCGCGCCTGACGCCGCCACCCACATGCGCTATACTCGCGCCGCACCGGATCACCCCTCGTGGGCAGTCTCTCCGGAAGCTTGGCAGAGTGGTCGATTGCACCGGTCTTGAAAACTTACGTTCAGACCGCATGCGAACGAATGAAAGTGTAGCAAAAACAACGTATTATAAAGGCTCTCCCGGCGGCAGCGTTGGTGCCGTTTAGCAGATTCTTAGCACGTCACAGAATTAGGTGGGTTGGCAGAGCGGTTGAATGCACTAGTCTTGAAAACTAGCAAGGATGTAAGTCCTTCCAGGGTTCGAATCCCTGACCCACCGCCATCACAACAAGAAATCAAGCCCGCTGATTGGAATCGCCAATGTTCAATCTCTTGATGTTCAACGCCGATTGGCCGTCAGGCAGGGTCACCGTTCCAATGGGGCGGATGTTTGAATACACCGATGACCACATTACCGAGCAGTTCCGGGAAGGTGGCAATCCTCTGCTTGAACGACTCACCGCCCTACCGTGTCTGTTCTGCGAAGAAGGCACCACCACAGAAACCGCCTATGTTGGCCAGATCAACCGGGCGCGTATCGTCGGCAGGGATGTGTCCCTAGAGATCAGCATCGACACGGAAGTGCCCCCGCTGCAAAACAGCATGCTCTACGCGAACCGTGCAGAGCTGCACATGCCCCATGACTTCGAGTTTTCGAGGAACCATTGGGCAGTGAAGGACGTGGATCTTTATCGGTTCCTGCTGCGAAACGTGCGACCCCGCAGGCAGCGCCCGTCCGTCTTCCAAATTCCTGAACACGAAAACATCGAGCCTACGCTGGCGTCAGCCATGATGCCGTTCGATACTGGGTTCAATGCCGTGTATGAGGCCATTCAGCAAGCCTCAAGCAATGCGGGTCTTCGTTGTAGGCGAGCCGACGACATCTGGGAGAACGCCGCGATCATTCAGGATGTGGTTGCACTGATCGACCGCTCCAGAATCGTGATCTGCGACTGCTCGGGCCGGAATCCGAACGTGTTCTACGAGGCTGGCATTGCCCATACGCTGGGGCGTGAGGTGATTCTCATCACGCAGAGCGAGCACGATATTCCGTTCGACCTTCGACACCTGCGCTATATCCGCTATCTGAACAATACCGAAGGTCGTGCTGCGCTGACCCAATCGCTACAGGCGAGGATGCAGACGCTGCTGGGTCATTGATAACCGGGCACGCCCGCAAATCGGGTTTATCACGCCTACAGGCCGACTTCATCAGACTCAATACAAGCACGAAGGCACCGCGCCGAACGTCGCCTGTGCGCCTCTCGCACGCTGGGCCGCGTAGCCGCTGACACAGGCCGCTGTGGTCATCATCCCGCCACTACCCTACGGACTCGCGCTTTGAATCGCCTGTAGCGGCTGCAATCGACGCGCGAGATTGCGTCCAAAAAGTCGTTGCCGAGTCTCGGAGACCTGTCTTGCAATGTGCGCACTTCAACCCGCACAGGAGCAACGACATGGAACAAGCCAAGACCTACACGAAACGCGAGAACGCCCGCCGCGCTGGTGTTGCCGCAGGGGTGCCCGCTGAACTGGTGGAAATCACCGTGCATAAGAACGGCGACGAAGTGCGCTTCGGCTGGAAGCAGATGGAAGCACCGGCACCCGTTGCCGAGGGTACGCCCGCCGACGCTGTGGTGACCACAAGCAAGCCGAAGAAAGCAGCCCCGAAGGTTGAGCGCGTCGAGCAGAACGGGGTCAAGCGCCCCGGCCCGGGCAAGTGCTTGGAGGTGTGGGAGTACCTAGACCAGCACGGCAACATGAAGCCGAAGGACTTGCAGCCAGTCGCAGAGGCGAGGGGGTGGAATATCAATAATGCGTCCATCGAACTCTACCAGTGGCGCAAGTTCAACGGCATCAGCGGGCGCGCAACCGTGACGAGCTAAGAACTTGCTAGACGCCCCGCCGACCGCCCACCGAAAAGCCCGCCCAGCGGGCTTTTTTGTTGGCTGTCGCAAAGCACGACCGCCTAACTCCGTGTTTGTTGTTCGACCTTCGCAGGCATGCGCGCCGCTACAGGCCGCGTGCCGTGCTCGCCAGTACCCTAGCGGCGGCAGTGTGGTGATCGCGGCCTGTGCCGCCCGCAGCGCTCGCGCAGCCGCACAAACGACAACGGGTGCCAGCGGCACCCGTTGAAGGCCAGGTCGCACGGGTAGGAGCGCCCGTTCCTGACTGAGTCCGTTTGTTTTACGTCCAACGGTTTTCGATGGGACGGCGCAGCTTCTCCGGGACTGCGCGCCACTGCACCGCTGACGACGATAAGGGCGGTGCAGGGTTTTTCAGATGCCGTCGTCGTCTTGCCTGCTCCTGCATCCTTGCCTGTTCGGTTGCGGGGTGCATAGGCGCAAGCGTTGCACGTCCTCCGACCAAAAGAGCTGACCACAGCGCATGCACTTCCGCCAGCCGACATAGCGCACCACGCGCGGCGGCTTGTGGTCAGCATCAAGCACGGGTTCGCGCCGCGCTCCGTCGTCCTGCGGCCACATGCGAGGCTCTACGAAGCCTTGGAAATTCGGCTTCATCGCAGCAACCCCCAGCCAGCAGTCCCGGCGCGTGCGGTGCCGTCGTCGATCCACTTCATCAGGCAGTGCAGCACCACAGGGCCATCAACCGGGCACATGCGACCGTCCGCAATGGCAGCGCTGAGCGTGTCGCTGACCCAGCCGCGCATCTCGTCGCTGGCACCTTGCGAGCGCTCCAAGTGCTTGAGGCGGGCGAGCATGCCCTTGGCGCTGCTGATGCTCATGTGGTCACTCTTCCAGCTTCTTGAACGCCGCTGCGAGCTTCACGAGCGTCTCTTTGTTGGCGTACCGTCGCCGGTTCCGGTCGTGTTGGCGCTCCACACGGTGCTGGTGAATCTGCCGCAACTCGTCGGGCGTTACCGGCGTCGCCTGCGGCGCGTTCTCTTTCGGGTCAAGGTTGTCATTCTTCATTGCAGGGTTCCTTTCAGTGGTCCAATGGCTTGCAACAGGCGCGCGGCCTGCCAGCGCACGGCGGGGTCGTCGCAGTTGAGGATCGCGGCGTAGCAGGTTTCGGCAATCAGCTTCAGGTCGGCTTGCCCCTGTGGCGTGTCTATCGGGCGAATGGTTCTCCAGCCGTTTAGCGGAATGCTGTCGGTGTCGTAGATGCTCATTCCGCTTCCTCCTCTTCCGGGATCGACGCCCATGCGAGGTACTGGACTTGGCGTCCCGCCTCCGTCATCGCATCCCATGCTTCCAGCAGCGACGAACCGCGCTGGCGGTACTTGTGGCAGAGGCTGACGAAGATGTTATGGAACTGCTCGGGGTCGTCGTTCCCGAGCAGTTGGCGGACCCATTTCATGTACTTCGTCATCAACTCTTCAAGCGTCAATGCCGGGTAGCTGTCGGGGATCGCGCTGGGGTCCGGGAACGGGTCGGCAAACGCCACAGCGGGGCCGCCATACGTCAGTCGCATGCCGCACGTAGGGGTGCCCTTGCAGTCGTTCCGATTCACCCAGCCACCGGCGCTGGCTACATAGACAGATTCACAAGTCATACCGCCTCCTTCTCTTCGAGTGCGATCAATCGCTTTTCCAATTCATCGACAGCACGGATGCCCGCAACCGACTGGATGCAGTCGATCAGCATCTTTCCGGTCTCTGGATCAATCGCGCCTTCCGCCACCGACGCAAGCACCTGATTGGCCTGCTCGTGCAGCGGAGCGTCCGGGGTCAGTTCAAACGTCACCTTTTCAGCGCGGGCGCGGAGGGGCGGGGAGAGCCGCTGCAAGACCATGTTGCACGCTTGCATATCTCCACCCAGCGCCGCATCCATGACCACACGAGCCACCTCGCTGCCGTCCTTCTCGAATTCCTCAGCGATGACGTTCTTCTTGTTGCGTGAGCCGACTGGCCGCCCCTTCGGGTTGCCGCTCTGGCCGGGTTGCCAGCCCTTGGGCGGCTTATTGGGTTGCGGAGTGAAGCCCTGCAACCATTCAGGCTGAACTGTCTCTGTCATTTGATGGTTTCCTGTTGATTGCAGGTATCAGCAGCGTTACTCGCCGAACTTGAGGGCAGCCAGCGCTTTGTCGTTACCTTGACGAAGCTCCTGCACCTTGCCCCAAGTGGAGCCCATCGCTTTCTCGACCTCTTTGAACAGCAGCGCACCGCGTTCTTCGATAGCCGCTTTTGCGTTACGCACCGCCTTGAGCTTCGTCGCCACTTCCGGCGTAGCGCGCTCGTGCCAAAAGCGGGTGTAGGTCTTGGCGAAGTTGGCATCGAGACCCGACAAGTAGCTGGGGGCACCCAGCACCGCGCTGACGGTAGTGTGGTCACCCGCGTCGATAGCCTCTTGAATGAACTTGTGGCGTTCTTCGGTCGTCATGTCTTTAACGAACTTCCGAATCTCGCCGGAGATACCCACGCTGGCGCGGGACTCAAGCGGCTGCTGGAGCGTTTCCTCAAAGTGCGCAATCTGCTTATCCAGCGTTGCGCGCACGTTGTCGAACTTCTTGGCCAGCCGTTGCTGTTGCTTGTAGGCGGCGTCGGATACGGCCAGCACCTGCTGCCCCTCCGACCAGGCTTGATTCTTTTTCGCCGCGTCGCGCCCGTCGTGCAGCCTGCCGAGGGTGATATAGGCATCGTCGAGCGCTTCGAGCGCAGGGGCGAGGATGGGGGCGGTCAGTTGCTCGTCGTATCCGTCAATGGCCTTGAGGGTTTCGGCGTGCAAGCTGGGGGTAATTCTTGAATCGACTGGCGTGGGCATGGTGAAAACTCCTTGATAAATAGCGGCGCGGCTGCGCATGTGCAAAACGGTAGGACTATCAAGCGAAGGTCCGCAAGTAAAAACAAAACAAAAACAACGGCTTACAGTTCTGAAATAAGCGCGGAACAACTAAGTTCATGTTTGTTGTTCGCTGATTTCGCGGTGCAGCAGGCAAAGAAACCCACACGGGCGAACGCTCCGCGCAATCCCAGCGAACCCGGCCCATGAACAACCCCTTGCCGATGGCCGGGGGTGGGTTGGTTGCTGGGGGCTCGCTACCCTAAGGGCTAAACCCCACCCAGCGAACCCGAGTTCGCGGGGGAGCCCGGGGCTTTCGGGGGTTCGCTGGTAGTGCTTTAGGGAACCCCCGAGCGAACCCTGAGCGAACCCGGCAACCGCGAGCGAACCCGGCTTCATTTCGCCACCTGTGGGGGATCAATCGGGCGAATCCAGACGTTCCCATTCGGGGACTTCAGTTCCCTCTCGACCATCAGCGATTCCTCAGCGATGAGGCGTTCAATAGCAGCCGTCACCCGGTCTTGAGTTATTTCGTAGCTCTCCTTCATATCTGGGAGCTGACCCTTGAGGCTGTTCTTGCTGGGGAACCTTCCGTCAATCACCTCGTTAGTGACCCACTGATAGATGAATTTGTCATCGGCGGCGGCGGTCTCTGCGTCGATGGCATTGATGCCCTTCCTTGTTTGCTTCGCACTACCGACCGGCTGACCTTCGTTTGTCATCGGGCAAACGATCAGCGAACTAATCTCGTCGCCGTCGTCGTCCATACCGAGCGTGACTGGCTGCATAGCGAATGCGAACGACAGACCGTCGCTGCCATCCTTCACCTTGGTCAAGACGAACTTCGCTTCCGTTTTGCTTGATTGTTTGTCGCGCTGGCATTCAATGACAAAGTCCATTGCAGCGTGCAGGCCTGACCAGCCCCGCATGCCTCGCTCCTGACTCTTGCCGCTGTGGTGGATTATCAAAATGACTCCGCCCAGCCTGTGCTGTAGCTCCCTGAAGATGGCGATCATCTCGCCCATCTCGCTACTGTTCTCGTCAATGCCATTTGCTGCATGCGCCAGCGTGTCGATACACAGCACGCCGCCCGCCCATCCGCATTCGGTAAGGGTCTGCACCAGCTTGTCGCGGTCTGCCTGCTCGCGCAGGTTCATGGGCTCCATAATGACAGCTACATTCGACCGCTCATTACCCGGAGAGGCGATGAGCAACGCATCGGGATTCCGTCGCCTTGCTTGAGCAATCCGCCAAGCTGCAACCCGCGCTGGAATACCGCCTTGCCCCTCGAACGGGACATAGACGGCAGGAGCAGCTATCACCTTCCGTCCGAACCATTCCTGCCCGTTGGCAATGTGTGCCAACAGGTGGAGCGTTAGAAATGATTTGTAGGTGCCTGAGTCGCCGTAGATGGCACCGACCCCAGCATGAGGGACGATCCGCTTCACCATCCATCGCAGCGAAGGGAGTTGGTCTAGGTCGTCGTCTCGCAACAGACGGAAATGGCGCGGGTTGATGTGCTTCGTCGGATCTTTCCAGAACAGGCATTCCGCGATCTGCTGCCCGTGCTGCACCTGTGCCGCATCGTTAGCGAGGTGCTGAGTCGCAAGCGAAAGGGTTGTCCGTGCATAGTCAAGGCGACCAGCCTTATCGCGTTCGCCCAGCTTTGATAGTCGGAAGGTCAGCCAGCATTCGCGGGGTGAATCGGCATGCGGCAGGAGCAGCTTGACCAGTGCTAAGTCTGCCTCCGACTGCGAGGGATAGCGCCCTTGCCAATCGCCCGCGAATAACCGCCCCAGTTCGCCCGAGTCTTGCGCCGCGAATGATGCAAGCGACCAGTCGGGCGCATCGTCACCGTCTAGCTGAATCTCGGTGCTGGTACTGGGTCGCATCTCGCTTGCCAGCTTGCCGAGCAGTTCCTGCCGGTTGGCGACAGGGCGGTCGCTGTAGGTGTCGCCGGTGCAGATGATGAATCGCTCCTGCGAATACACCTCCACGCCGTCACGCTTCCTGCCCCTGCCGATCTTGCCCTCAACCCACACATGCAGACCCTTGCCACTGCGCGAACGCTCGGTGTAGCTGTCGAAGGCGGCGACGATCTTTTGGAACCGTTCGATATGCGCCTGTGGTGTTCCGTCCTTCACGTCAAGGTCAATGCAGGCGAACGGGTCGGATTCGTGCAGCATGTATCCGATATGCAGACCCTTGGCGGCGGCTGCTCGGCATGCCGTGTCAAAGTCCGTCCATGTGTTCGGGTCGGTGCTGCTCGCGGCGCGACCGTCGGCGGTCAGCGGGCGCTTGTTGCCATCAGCGAGCACCCATTGCGGGCGGTCGCGTAGCGCTGCCGGTATGCGTGCCCAGCACTCGGGCTGCGGGGCGGCTGGGGCCGTTTTTACGGGGTTGCCGTCGTTACCCCCTTGGCTTGGTTGCTGGGGCGGCTGCACTGGCGGCATTTCATCTTGTATGACTGTTGAAGGCTGTCCCATACTTGGGCCGTTGATGTGGTTCATTCGTGTTCATCTCCGAGCGGCAGCGGTGTGCAGACCCTGCCGCTTTTTTGTTGATGGGCTGCGCATGGGCTAGGCGGCAGTGCAGTGCCACCTGAAATAGCCAGCGCGCTGTTCTGTTTGCGCATGGACGACCGCCTGTTATGGACTTAGGCGGTCGCGATTTGCTGGCTGGTGCTGGTGCGTGCGCCCGACGCGAGCCATGCGAGAACATCGCGCTCGGCGTAGAAGACGCAACGGGTGCCGGGAGGCGTGAAGAAACGGGGGCCGGTGCCCTTGTGACGGTGCTGCTCCCAAGTGTTGCGAGCAAGCCCGGTCAGATCGACCAGATCGTCAGTGCGCAGTGGGCGCTTCTTGGGGGAGTAGTTGAACAGCTCGCAAAGCTGCTCGAAGGACATGTTGTCGGTTTGCATGGGCAGTGCCTCTCAGCAAGCCCACCGATGCGCAGATGCAAAAAGGGCAGTCGGTGAGCGAACCGCATCGCTTTACCGATGCCAGTTGCCCGCCGTCTGCCCATGCAGCACTTTTCGTTGATCCGCCCCGGCGCATTGCGCGACGTGACGGAGAGGCGAGGTGTGTTAGGGGTAACTGTAAAACGCTTGTCGTAGTCTTTGCAAGCTGTTGTTGCTGTTGATATTTTTGGGCTTGCCCGATTTTCTCAAGCACGCAACGGCACCACGTTCGCGCCGTTCGCCTTCGCTGCCTGCTGCTCGATCCAGTCTGCGATGCGCTGCACTTCGGGCTTGAGATATTGCAGGTGCGAAGTCTCAAGGTAGTGCTTGGCGGTCACGCCGCGCGGCACATGGTTCGTCAGCAGTTCGATCTTGTGCAGATCAACTCCGCAGTTCGCTACACCGAACGTCGTGAAGGTGCGGCGCAGGTCGTGCGGCGTGATCTTCGTGCCCGCTACCTCGCTGACCTTCTTCATGGTGTCGCGCGGGTCTTTGATGTGCCCAGCCTTGCCCCAGGACGAGAACACGAACGGGCTACCCTCCACGCGCTGGCGTGTGGTCAGCAACTGCACCGCCTGCGTGGATAGCGGCAGCCAGACGGGGTTGCGGTTCTTCGGATCAGGCAGGTGCCACCAGCCTTCATTAAGGTTGATCCTGTCCCATGTCAGCGCCGCCGCTTCGCCAATGCGCGCACCAGTGAGAACGAGGAAGATCACAAGGTCGATGCTTGCCAGCGTGTCACGGTTGTAGGCTTGGTCGCGCCACTGCTGGAGGGCTGACCACACGGGGCCAATCTTCGATTCAGGGATGCGGGTCTTGCGCTCGGGCAGCGTCACCCAATCGTCTTTGAGCACTGCCACGGGGTTGTGCAGGATCAGCGGGGTGCCGTCTGCGCGCTTGTACCTGCGACCAGCAAAATTTATCAAGGCGCGCAACACGCTGAACGCCTGCACCGCTTGCCCGGGGGCTGGTGCTTTGCCGCGTAGCCCCTTCGTCAGAATCTCGTTGTAGCGCTTGCGGCAGTCGTCTTCGGTGATGCCGGTGATGGGCTTGTGCTGCCATGCCTCAAAGGTTGTGGTCACATGCCGTTCAATCTCGCTCTTGCTGCTGTCCTTGAGCTTGCCCGGTCGCCCCATATAAGCGTCTGCAACCTGCCGCAGCGTCACCCTAGTTGCTTCGTCGGCCTTCTTCACGTCGCGCGGGTCGATGCCCTCGCGCATACCTTGCAGCACCTTCCGGGCCTTCTCGCGCGCCTCGAACTCTGTCCATTCTCCGAAGGGGCCAATCGTGAAGCAGACGGCCTTACCCAGCACCCGGCCTTGAGCAACGAACACACGCTTGCCCGCAGCGGTGACGCGCAGCCCGTAGCCCTTGAGGGAATCGTCCCAGTGCATCGCGTAGCCCTCGGAGGGCGGTTGCACCTTGTCAATAAACGTCTTCGTTAGCTTCGCCATTTACCTTCTCCTAGACGCTTCTTTAGCGTATTGTTAGCAATCTAGGCAAGGTTAGGACAAGCTACGCCAAACATGCAACGATGATAACTCGTTGAATTACAAAGGTGCAGCAAGCTAGACAGGGGTGGGCCAAACTAGGTAAAATCAGCCCCCACAAAACTTGAAAACCGGCAACCCGCAAGGGTTCCAGGGTTCGAATCCCTGAGCTTCCGCCAGTTTTCCATCACAGACGCGCCATTCGGCGCGTTTGCTTTTAGCCGCCCGCTTGTCTGCTGGACTTCTTCTATAACGACTACACTCAACGTTGTCAGGTGAGAGAGCAGTGCTCGAACAGGGGGATGTGCAGTGAGTTATTCCGGACAGTGTTTGTGTGGTGCCATCCGTTACCAACTCTCGGGTGAGCCCAAGGTGGTCGCCTTGTGTCATTGCGGCGATTGTCGGCGCAGTGCGGGGGCGCCGGTGGTGGCTTGGGCGATGTTCCACGAGACCGCGCTGGTGGTGATCCAGGGTCAGCCGAAGACGATCAATTCTTCGGGTAGTGCGATGCGCAGTTTCTGTGCGGACTGTGGCAGCGGGCTGTTTTATCGCAATGAGGCGATATTGCCTGGTCTGGTGGATGTTCAGACCGCGACGCTGGACGATCCGGAGGCGCTCCCTCCGTCGGTCCAGATACAAATGGCAGAGCGGCTCAAGTGGATGCGCGATGCGCATGCACTTCCAGGTTTTGAGCGCTTCCCGTCGTAGCGCGGGGATGTCGCTGCGCGAGTGATTGCCAAAATGAAGAAAGGCTCATCGCCGAGGCGATGAGCCTTTATTTTTTACGTTGGCGCTTATTTCTGGGTTTCGACTTGCTGGAGCGCGCCTTCGTTGGTCACTTCGGCCCGCTTGGGGCGTGGTCGCCCCAGCGGAGCGGGGGTGTCGACGACGGGTGCGGCCAAATTGCCGGCAGAGGTCTCGATCATGACCAGTCCGCTTTCTTCAAGCGCAGTGTCGATGTCGACCTGTACAGCGGGCTGCACCGGGGCGGGTTCAGTTGCGAGGACGGGTTCGACCGGTTCGGGCGCAGGGCTGGCCGCTTCGATGGGCACGACCGGTTCGGGCTCGGGCACCTCAACTGGCGGGGGCGCGGCTGCTTTGATGGCGGGTGCGGATGCGGCCTCGCTCACGGCTGCAGCTTCAACCGGCAATTCGACGGCTGTGGGCGCCAGGTCCGCGGCGGTCTCCTGCGGGGTGAAAATGTCGGCCTGGACGGCTTCGGCTTCTACCGGAATTTCGGTCGGCGCATCGTCGGGAGTGACCGGCGGGTTTGCGTTTGCCTCCGCCGGTGCGGCCTCGGATGCGTCGCTGGATTCAGCGCTGTTGTCTGCATTGGCATCGCTGGCGGCATCCCGGTTCTGACGCCCGCCGCGACGGCGACGGCGACCGCGCCCGCTGCGGGTTTCTGCGGTGTTCTCCTCGCTGGATTCGGGGGTGTTGTCCCCGGCACTGGCGAGGGTTTCGTCGTCGGCGTCGACGCTGGGTTCAGCGGCGCTGCCAGCGCTGTCTTGTGCGTCGTTGGTCTCGTTCTGGCGATTGCGGCCACGACCGCGACGGCGACGGCCGCCGCCGGACGAGGCGCTGCTCTCGTCGCTGTTGTCAGCCGTGGGAGCGCTGGCGGCGGCGATGAGGGTGGCTTCCAGTGCCGGTGTTTGTTCGGCGTTGTCCTGCGTCTGCTCCGGATCGTCCGCGCGGTTGCCGCGCCGGCCGCGACCGCGCCGGTTGCCGCCACGACCGTCGTTGGCTTCGCTGCGCTCTGTGCGATCGCTGCGAGTACGGCGCTCGTCTGCGGCGGGGGCTTCCCGGTCACGACCTTCGCCGCGACGGTTGCGGTTGTTGCGTCCGCGGCGGTTGTCGCCACGACCGCGTTCGTCGCGCGGGGCGTTGCGCGATGCGGGCTTGCGCTCGGGCGTCTCGGCAGGCTGAGTGGCAGCCTCCGGTGCGCCAAACAAGCTCTTGACCCAGCCAAAGAATCCGCCGCCCTGGTGGGCTGCGGGCGGGGGGGCGAGCGCAGGCGCTTCGGGCGCCGGGGTGGGCATGGGCGCCTGCGGCGGGGCGATCGAGCGCACCGCGGCTTCTGGGCGGGCCGGTTTCTTGTTCTCTTCGAGCAGGTCGTCGGTGTAGCTCGGCTGGGCGGGTTTCTCGACCATCTGGTAGCTGGCCAGGGTGGTTTCTTCCTGATTGAGCTGATCGTGGCGCAGGCGGACGATGTCGTGGTGTGGGGTTTCGAGGTGACGGTTGGGGACGATCACCAGATTGACCTTGTGGCGCAGCTCGATGTGGGCGATGTCGACCCGCTTCTCGTTGAGCAGGAAGGTGGCGACATCGACCGGCACCTGGCAGTGCACCGCGCCGGTGTTGTCCTTCATCGCCTCTTCTTCGAGGATGCGCAGGATGTGCAGGGCGGACGATTCGGTGCTGCGGATGTGGCCGGTGCCGCTGCAGCGCGGGCAGGGAATGTAGCTGGTTTCGGCGAGCGCCGGACGCAGGCGCTGGCGGGAAAGTTCGAGCAGGCCAAAGCGGCTGATCTTGCCCATCTGGACGCGGGCGCGGTCGTGACGCAGGGCGTCGCGCAGGCGGTTTTCGACCTCGCGCTGGTTGCGGCTCGATTCCATGTCGATGAAGTCGATCACCAGCAGGCCGCCGAGGTCGCGCAGGCGCAACTGGCGGGCCACTTCGTCGGCCGCTTCGAGGTTGGTGCGCAGCGCGGTCTCTTCGATGTCGGCGCCCTTGGTGGCGCGCCCGGAGTTGACGTCGACCGAGACCAGCGCTTCGGTGTGGTCGATGACGATGGCGCCGCCGGAGGGCAGGGTGACCTGGCGCGAGTAGGCCGATTCGATCTGGTGTTCGATCTGGAAGCGCGAGAACAGCGGTACGTCGTCGGCGTAGCGTTTGACGCGATTGACGTTCTGCGGCATCACGTGCGCCATGAACTGCTGGGCCTGCTCGAAGATGTCGTCGGTGTCGACCAGGATTTCGCCGATGTCGGGCTGGAAGTAGTCGCGGATGGCGCGAATCACCAAGCTGCCTTCCTGATAGATCAGGAAAGCGCCGGCTTGCGCATGTGCGGCGCCGTCGATGGCGGCCCACAGTTGCAGCAGGTAGTTGAGGTCCCACTGCAGCTCTTCGGCGCTGCGGCCAATCGCGGCGGTGCGGGCGATCAGGCTCATCCCGTTAGGCACTTCGAGCTGATCCATCACGTCGCGCAATTCGGCGCGCTCGTCACCCTCGACGCGGCGGGAGACGCCGCCGCCGCGCGGATTGTTGGGCATCAGCACCAGATAGCGGCCGGCCAGCGAGATGTAGGTGGTGAGGGCGGCGCCCTTGTTGCCGCGCTCGTCCTTCTCGACCTGAACGATCAGCTCATGACCGACCTTGAGGAGGTCTTGCGGACGGGTTTTGCCTTGTTCGCCGTTGCCGCCCAGATAGCTGCGGGCGATTTCCTTGAACGGCAGAAAGCCGTGGCGGTCCGCGCCGTAATCGACAAAGGCGGCCTCAAGACTGGGCTCGACCCGCGTGATGACGGCCTTGTAGATGTTGCTCTTGCGTTGTTCCTTGGCGGCCGATTCGATGTCGAGGTCAATCAGCTTCTGACCATCGACGATCGCGACGCGGAGTTCCTCGGCCTGCGTCGCATTGAAAAGCATGCGCTTCATTGATTCGTTCTCCCGCGAGCTTCTCACGGGCAGGACGAGCGGCGCGCACCATCGTGCGAGACGGAATTCTAGGAGTTATCTTGTTTGACGAGAATGGCTCTGATCCGGTGGTTTCTGGCGAACGAAGGTCGGCTGGTCGATTTTCATGAATTCCCGCCAAGTCTGGCCGAAATCTCTGATCCTGCGCGTAAGAAACGCGTCTGTGCAAAAAACATGACAGGGTGTGCTTGCGTTACCATCGCAGCCTTCTTTCGGCTGCGGGCGTATACCTCTGACCCGTCGGGAGCCTCCCAAAAAAGCGAGGGCTCTACGCTGCTGCAAAACCTTGGCAATCTTGCGCAAGGCCGCATGGCGCCGTACCGAAGCAGGTCAGGGCGCAAGTATATGGCAGGATGATGGCGCAAAGCAAAAACCTTGAAGTCAGGCATGTGACGGTCGACGAACTCAGTGCCGGCCAGCGGATCGACAACTACCTCGTGCGCGTCCTCAAGGGCGTCCCGAAGAGTCATATCTACCGCTTGCTGCGCAGCGGTCAGGTGCGGGTCAATGGCGGGCGGGCGACCCAGACCTACCGGTTGGCGCTCGACGATGTGCTGCGGATTCCGCCGGTGCGCATCAGCGCTTCGCCGGCGGGGCGTGTGGTGCCGGCGGGACAGGCGCTGCCGGTGATCTTCGAGGACGATGCCTTGCTGATCGTCGACAAGGCCGCCGGTCTGGCGGTGCATGGCGGTAGCGGGGTGAGTTTCGGGGTCATCGAGCAGCTGCGCAGTCAGCGCCCGGAGGCCAGGCTGCTCGAACTGGCGCACCGTCTCGACCGTGAAACCTCCGGTCTGTTGATTGTCGCCAAGAAGCGCTCGGCCCTCTCGGCGCTGCACGAGATGATGCGCGCCGGCGCGGTTGAAAAACATTATGTGACGGTGGTGTCGGGGCGCTGGATGAACGCGCGGCAACATATCCGCACCCCGCTGTTCAAGTATCTGAGCGCCGACGGCGAGCGCCGGGTGCGGGTGCAGGACGACGGCAAGCCGGCGCACAGCATCGTGACCCTTCGTCGGCGCTGGGCGTCGGTGAGCGAGTTGGGGGTCGAGCTCAAGACCGGGCGGACGCACCAGATCCGGGTTCATCTAACGCACCAGGGCTATCCGCTGGTGGGCGACGAAAAATATGGCGATTTCGCCCTGAACAAGGCGCTCGCAAAGGATGGCGTGCTGTCGCGAATGTTCCTGCACGCCGCGCGCCTGCGGTTTGACCATCCGCTGAGCGGGGCGACCATTGAGGTCGAAGCCCCGCTGCCGGCCGCCCTGTACGATTTTCTGTCGCATGTCGACGCAAGCGAGGAGCGCGATTTTGGCCCGGCGCTATGACCTGATCGTGTTCGACTGGGATGGCACCCTGCTCGATTCGGCCGCGGCGATCGTCCATGCCATCCAGGCCGCGAGTCGTGATCTTGGCCTGCCGGCGCCGGATGATCGGCGCGCGCGGCATGTCATCGGTCTCGGGCTGGAGGAGGCGCTGCGCTACGCGGTACCGGCGCTGGCACCGGCGGACTATCCGAAGATGGTCGAGCGCTATCGCTACCACTATCTGACCCGCGATCATGAACTTGAACTGTTTGCCGGCGCCGGCGCGCTGGTCGAGCGCCTCGCCCGCGAGGGTTGGCTGCTCGGGGTCGCCACCGGCAAGAGTCGCCACGGGCTGGCCCGCGCGATGGCGCATTCCGGACTGGGCGCGTACTTTGATGCCACCCGCTGCGCCGACGAATGCTTCTCCAAGCCGCATCCGGCGATGCTCCTCGAATTGATGACGGTGCTGGCGACCGACCCCGCGCGGACCCTGATGATCGGCGACACCTCGCACGATCTGGAGATGGCGCGCAACGCGGGCGTGGATGCGGTGGCGATCAGTCATGGCGCGCACGACCTTGCAAGCCTGAGTGCGCTGCCGCAGCGCGCCTGTGTCGACTCGATCGCAGCGCTCGACCGATGGCTCGCGCACCACGCGTGATCTGCCCCGCGTCGGCGCTCGTCGAGCGCGGCGAAGGGGTCCGTTTCCGGGTCTGGCTCGACGGGGTGGAGCGCCCGGCCTTCGTGGTGCGCTTTGATGGCCATCCGCGGGCCTACATCAACGCCTGCGCGCATGTCGCGGTTGAGCTCGACTGGCTGGAAGGGGCGTTCTTCGACAGCGAACGGCAGCATCTGATCTGCGCCACCCATGGGGCGACCTACGATCCGGCCAGCGGACACTGCGTGGTGGGGCCGTGTCGCGGCGCGCGGCTGACGCCGCTCACGGTGGTCGAGCGGGACGGGCAGATTGTCCTGCTTGAAGATGAGGGGCGGACTTAGCCCGCGAGCAACAGAAAAACGGTCGGCATCTTGTCGAGCGCCGGCGCGGGGGCGGTCTTCCAGCGCGCGATGGTGGTGGTGTGCACCCACTCGTCGGCGGTGGTCAGCGCGCGCGCCACGCACAGCCGCGTGGTCGGCTGGCAGGCGGCGAGCAGGGCGTCGAACATTTTCGCGTTGCGGTAAGGCGTTTCGATGAAGAGCTGGGTCTGGGCGTGCTGGCGCGAGGCGACTTCGAGCTGCCGGATCGCTGCGCTGCGTGCGCCGTCCTGAACCGGCAGGTAGCCATGAAAGGCGAAGCGCTGGCCGTCCAGCCCCGAAGCCATCAGCGCCAGCAGCAGCGACGACGGGCCGACCAGCGGGACGACCGGGATGCCGAGCCGATGGGCTTCGCGCACCAGCGTGGCGCCGGGATCGGCGACCGCAGGGACCCCGGCTTCGGACATCAGTCCGACATCCTCGCCGGCCAGCGCCGGGGCCAGCAACTCCGCCAGTCGTTGTGGCGTGGGCTCACGCGGCAATTCAGTGATGGACAATTCGCGCAGCGGGGTGGGGTGTTCGATCCGCTTGAGATCGGCGCGGGCGGTCTTGGCATTTTCGACCACAAAATAGTGCAGCGTGCGGGCGCGCTGCGCCACGCCCTCCGGCAGGGTGACGTGCAGCGGGCTGTCGCCGAGGCTGGCCGGTACGAGATAGAGGGTTCCGGGCTGTGCGCTCATGGCAGGGCGAGGCCGTGGCGGCGCAGCATGCGCGACAGCGCGATCAGTGGCAGGCCGACCAGCGCGGTCGGGTCGTCGCCGCTGAGCGCGTCGAGCAGGCTGATGCCGAGGCCTTCGGATTTGGCGCTGCCGGCGCAATCGAGCACGTGCTCGGCGTTGACGTAGCGGATGATCTCGGCATCGTCGAGGTCGCGAAAGCGCACCTCGGTCGGCACTCCTTCGATATCCTCGGTGCCCGTGCGGGCATGCACCACGGCGACACCGGTATGAAAAATCACGGACTGCCCGCGCATCTGGCGCAGTTGTGCGATGGCGCCGTCGACGGTGCCCGGTTTGCCGAAACGCCGGTCGCCCGCATAGGCGACCTGGTCGCTGCCGATCACCAGCGCGTCGGGATGGTGAAGGGCGACAGCGCGGGCCTTGGCCAGCGCGAGCCGTTCGGCGGTCTGGGGGCCGGATTCGCCGTCGAGCGGCGTTTCGTCGACCTCCGGGTGGACGACATCGAAAGGGTGCTGGAGGCGTTCGAGCAACTGGCGGCGGTAGCTGGATGTCGAGGCGAGAATCAGGTGCATGACGGGCTGAATGGTTTTGACAGCGCAGGGCGAAAATACTATTATGCCCGGCTTATGTCGCGAGAGCGCTATACCATTGACGCCCCGGCCTTTGCGCGCGAGGGGCGGCAACTCACCGGTCGGGAGCCCGTCTCCGGATTTGAGCGGCTGGCGGCGCTGATTGTTGCGCCGTCGGGCGATCTCGAGTTCGAGGTGTCCGGCTTGTGTGGGGCTCGGGGAGCGCTTTTTGTGGATGTGGTGACCCGTGGGACGCTGATGATTCAGTGTCAACGTTGCCTGGGGCCAATGCCGTGGGTGTTCGATACGCATGGGCGGATGCTGCTGGTGCCGCCCGGCCAGGCGTTCCCGGACGAAGATGCGGACGAGGATTTTGACGCGATTCAGGCGGACAGCAATTTTGCGGTGCTGCCGTTGATCGAGGATGAGGTTCTGCTGACCTTGCCTTTCGCGCCACGACATGAACAATGCGAGCCGCCGTTGCCCTTGGGTGCGGTGGCGAAAGAGTCGCCTTTTGCCGTGCTCCGGGGTGTTCGGACCGGCAAGGGCAGCAGGAATTGATTGCTCCAGGGAGTATTTGCAATGGCAGTTCAACAAAACAAGAAGTCACCCTCCAAGCGCGGCATGCGCCGGGCCCATGATGGTCTGACGAGTGCGCCGCTGGCGGTTGAGTCCACCACCGGTGAGGTGCATCTGCGCCACCACATCAGCCCAAACGGTTTTTATCGTGGCAAGAAGGTGTTGAAGGCCAAGGGCGAGTAATTCCGTTGCCAGAAACGGCGCGACGCAGCGTGCGATCGCGCCGTTTTTTCGTCTCCGCTTGCTGATCCGACAGGCTCGATGTCGATGAACATCACGATTGCAGTCGACGCCATGGGCGGCGATCACGGTCCGTCCGTGACGGTGCCGGCGGCGTGCGCCTTCCTTGCCCGCGATGGCGCCGCCCAGGTGGTGCTGGTGGGTGATCCTGAGCGCATCGAACCCTTGCTGGCGTCGGCCGATGCCGGCATCCGGGCGCGGGTGCGTGTCCAACTGGCCAGTCAGGTGGTCGGCATGGACGAACCGCCGGCCACCGCGCTGCGCATGAAGAAAGACTCGTCCATGCGCGTTGCCATCAATCTGGTGAAGTCCGACGAGGCCCAGGCGGCGGTGTCCGCGGGCAATACCGGCGCCCTGATGGCGATCTCCCGTTTTGTGCTCAAGACCTTGCCCGGCATCGATCGTCCGGCGATCGCCTCCGTGCTGCCATCCCTACGTGGTCATACTTATGTACTCGATCTGGGGGCCAACGTAGACTGCACTGAGGAGCACCTGCTGCAGTTTGGCATCATGGGTGCCGCGCTGGTGTCGGCGGTCGAGCACGACGAGCGGCCGTCGGTGGGGTTGCTCAATATCGGCGAGGAAGAGATCAAGGGCAACGATGTGGTCAAGAAAGCCAGCGAGCTGCTGCGCCACAGCGGCTTGAACTTTTACGGTAACGTAGAAGGCGACGACATCTACAAGGGGACGACCGACGTGGTGGTGTGCGATGGTTTTGTCGGTAACGTGGCGCTGAAGACCTCCGAGGGGCTGGCCCAGATGCTGGCCACGTTCCTGCGCCAGGAATTCACCCGCAGCGGATTGTCCAAGCTAATGGCGCTGGTGGCCTTGCCGGCGCTCAAGCGCTTCAAGCGCCGGGTGGATCACCGCTACTACAACGGCGCGGCGCTGCTCGGGCTGCGCGGTGTGGTCGTCAAGAGCCATGGTTCGGCCGACGTGGTGGCTTTTGAGCAAGCGATCGCGCGTGCCGCCGAGGCGGCTGGCAACGGCCTGCTGGCGCGGATCGGTGAGCGGCTTGCGTTGCGCGAGGGCGCTGCATGATCCACGCGCGGATTGCCGGCACCGGCAGCTACCTGCCCGGCGCGCCGGTGACCAACGACGATCTCGTCGCGCGCGGGATCGAGACCTCCGATGAGTGGATCGCAACCCGCACCGGCATTCGGGCACGACATTTCGCGGCCGACGGCGAGAACGCCAGCGATCTGGCCGAAGTGGCCTCCCGCCGGGCGATCGAGGCGGCCGGGGTCGACGCCAACGACATCGACCTGATCATCGTCGCTACCTCCACGCCGGATTACATCTTTCCAAGCACCGCGGCACTCTTGCAGTCGCGTCTGGGCATCCGTAATGACGGCGCGGCGTTCGACGTGCAGGCGGTGTGCAGCGGTTTTGCGTATGCCTTGTCGGTGGCCGAAAAGTTCATTCGCTCGGGCAGTCATCGGCGTGCGCTGGTGGTGGGTGCGGAAGTCTTCTCGCGCATCCTCGACTGGAACGATCGTGGCACCTGCGTGCTGTTCGGCGACGGTGCCGGGGCGATCGTGCTCGAAGCCTCCGACCAGCCCGGCGTGCTGGCCACCGCGCTGCATGCCGACGGCTCGCATCACCCGATCCTGTGCGTGCCCGGCACGGTGTCCTCCGGCAAAGTGCTGGGCGATCCGTTCCTGCGCATGGACGGGCAGGCGGTCTTCAAGTTCGCGGTGCGCGTGCTTGGCGACGTGGCGGCTGAAGTGCTCAATGCCGCGAATCTGAGCATCGACCAGGTCGACTGGCTGATCCCGCATCAGGCCAACATCCGCATCATCCAGTCCACCGCCAAGCGCGTGGGCCTGCCGCTGGAGAAGGTCATTGCCACGGTGGGCGCGCATGGCAACACCTCGGCGGCGTCGATTCCGCTGGCGCTCGATGTGGCGATTCGCGACGGTCGCATCGTGCGCGGCCAGACGCTGGTGCTCGAAGGCGTGGGCGGGGGCTTCACCTGGGGCGCGGCGCTGATCGCGTACTGATCTTTGGCATCGGGAGGGTTCATGAAGTTTGCATTGGTGTTTCCGGGGCAGGGCTCGCAATCGGTCGGCATGATGAGCCCCTACGGCGACAGCGCGGTGATCCGTCAGACTTTCGAAGAAGCGTCGGACGCGCTGGGCGACGATTTGTGGGCGATGGTCAATGAGGGGCCGGCCGAGCGCCTGGCGCTGACCGTCAACACCCAGCCGCTGATGCTCACCGCCGGCGTGGCGGTGTACCGTGCCTGGCGTGCGGCGGGCGGTCCGGCGCCGGATTTCGTGGCTGGCCACAGTCTTGGCGAATATGCCGCGCTGGTGGCCGCCGAGGCGCTGGCGTTTGCCGATGCGGTGCCGCTGGTGCGCTTGCGCGCGGCGGCCATGCAGGAAGCGGTGCCGCAAGGCGAAGGCGCCATGGCGGCCTTGCTGGGGCTGGATGCCGTGGCGGTGGTACAGGTTTGTGCCGACGTGGCGCAGGGCGAGGTGGTCTCGGCGGCCAACCTCAACGCACCGGGTCAGATCGTCATCGCCGGCAGCGCCGCGGCGGTCGAGCGGGCGATGGCGGAGGCCAAGGCGCGCGGCGCCAAGCGCGCCGTGCTCTTGCCGGTGAGTGCGCCCTTCCATTGCGACCTGATGAGGCCGGCAGCCGAAAAGCTCGCCGCGCGGCTGGCCGAGGTGACGCTGTCGACGCCGTGCCTGCCGGTCATCAACAACGTCGATGTGGCCGTGTGCGATGCGCCGGAACTGATCCGCGATGCGCTGGTGCGCCAGGCCTATTCGCCGGTGCGCTGGATCGAGACCGTTGAAGCCATGGCGGCGCATGGCGTTGGCGCGGTGATCGAGTGCGGTCCGGGCAAGGTGCTGGCTGGACTGACCAAGCGGATTGCGCGCGACGTGCAGGGGGCGGCGGTGGTTGATGCGGCGTCCCTGGACGAGTCGATTGCGCTGGCAGGAGGTGCGGCATGAGTTCGGTGCTGGAAGGGCAGATTGCGCTGGTGACCGGCGCGTCGCGCGGAATTGGCCGGGCGGTGGCGCTGGAGCTGGCGCGGATGGGCGCGGAGGTGATCGGCACCGCCACCTCGGAGCGTGGTGCGGCGGAGATATCTGCAGCGCTGGCCGAGGCGGGGCTCAAAGGCACGGGGCTGCAGCTTGACGTGACCGATGCCGCGGCTTGCGAAGCGGCGGTGTCGAGCATCGAAAAAGCCCACGGCGCGGTGCGCATTCTGGTCAACAACGCCGGCATCACCCGCGACAACCTCGCCATGCGGATGAAGGACGAGGAGTGGGACGCGGTGATCGACACCAACCTGAAGGCGGTGTTCCGGATGTCGCGGCTGGTCATGCGCGGCATGATGAAGGCGCGCGGCGGGCGGATCATCAACATCACCTCGGTGGTCGCCAGTTCCGGCAATCCCGGCCAGGCCAATTATGCCGCCGCCAAGGCTGGCGTGGCCGGCATGGCGCGGGCGTTGGCGCGCGAACTGGGCAGCCGCAACATCACCGTGAATTGCGTCGCTCCCGGCTTTATCGACACCGACATGACGCGCGCCCTGCCCGATGCGGCGCGCGAAGCCTTGGTCGGACAGATTGCGGTGGGCCGACTCGGCCAACCGGAAGAGATCGCTGCCGCGGTGGCCTTCCTGGCTTCCCCGGCGGCGTCGTATGTCAGTGGTACCACCATGCATGTCAATGGCGGCATGTACATGGCGTAAACTCGAACCGTGCGCAGACCTGCCTTTTTGGTAGAATACGCCGGCTTTAATCACACACCCGCACATTCAGGGAAGGAGTTTTTTCATGGAGAACATCGAACAGCGCGTCAAGAAAATCGTCGCGGAACAACTCGGTGTAAATGAGTCGGAAATCAAGAACGAATCCTCGTTCGTCGACGATCTGGGCGCAGATTCGCTGGATACCGTGGAACTCGTGATGGCGCTCGAAGAAGAGTTCGAATGCGAGATTCCTGACGAGGAAGCGGAGAAGATCACCAACGTGCAGCAGGCGATCGACTACGTGACCGCACATTTGGGCAAATAATCTTCGACTACCGGAGCGTACATTGACACGACGCAGAGTTGTCATTACCGGCCTGGGCATCGTTTCCCCCGTCGGCAATTCCATTCCGGAGGCTTGGGACAACATTGTCAATGGCCGCTCCGGCATCAGCGAGATTACCCGTTTCGACGCCTCGAACTTTCCGGTCAAGATCGCCGGTGAAGTGCGCGATTTCGACATCGGGGACTATCTGTCGCCCAAGGACGCGCGGCGGATGGACACCTTCATTCACTACGGCCTTGCCGCCGGCATTCAGGCGGTCAAGGACGCGGGGCTTGAGGATGTGGGCGAGGGCGCCGAGCGCATCGGCGTGAACATCGGCTCGGGCATCGGCGGCCTGCCGATGATCGAGGCCACCCACAACGACTACCTCAAGTCGGGCCCGCGCAAGATTTCCCCCTTCTTCATTCCCGGCACGATCATCAACATGATCGCCGGACACCTGTCGATCATGTTTGGCTTCAAGGGGCCATGCCTGGCGATGGTCACCGCATGCACCACCGCGACCCACTGCATTGGCGAGGCGGCGCGCATGATCCAGTATGGCGACGCCGACGTGATGGTGGCGGGCGGCGCCGAGGCAACGGTCACACCGCTCGCAGTGGGCGGTTTTGCCGCCGCACGCGCGCTCTCCACCCGCAATGACGATCCGGCGACGGCGAGCCGTCCATGGGACGTCGGGCGTGATGGTTTCGTGCTCGGCGAAGGGGCCGGAGTGGTCGTGCTGGAAGAATACGAGCGTGCCAAGGCTCGCGGCGCCAAGATCTACGCCGAGGTGCTGGGCTACGGTATGAGCGCCGACGCCTATCACATGACCGCGCCGTGCGAGGACGGTGACGGCGCCGCGCGCAGCATGGGCAATGCCATCAAAGACGCAAAACTCGATCTCTCCGCGTTCGACTACATCAACGCCCACGGCACCTCCACCCCGCTGGGCGATGTCGCCGAAACGGTGGCCGTCAAGCGGTGTTTCGGCGATCACGCCCACAAGCTGGTCGTCAATTCCACCAAGTCGATGACCGGACACCTCCTCGGTGCCGCCGGGGGCGTCGAGGCGGTGTTCACCGCGCTGGCGGTCAACAATCAGGTCTCGCCGCCGACCATCAACATTTTCGAGCAGGATCCGGCCTGCGATCTCGACTACGTGGCCAACCAGGCGCGTTCCATGGAGATCAAGGTGGCGCTGACCAACTCCTTCGGTTTTGGTGGCACCAACGGCACGCTCGTCCTCGGTCGCGTCTGAGTCCGGCCGACCGGGGGGCTTTCGCTACCCGCTTGCCCTCACGCTCCAGCCGTCCCGTCTGCTGCGTCGAATCCTCTCGACGCTGGCCGTCGGGGCGGTTTTTGTTTTGTTGATCCTGCCCGATCGCTGGGGTGTCGTGCTGGTGGGCATGGTGTGGGTGGCGTGCGTGGCGCTGCATCGCTGGAATCAGGCCGTGGCGGGGCGCACGCTGACCTTGCTCGCGAACGGCGCGTGGCTGCCGCCGGGTGAGGAAGACAACTTTTCGCTGTCCCCCAGCAGCGTCGCGATGGGCGGGGTGCTGTGGCTGCATAGTCGGGGGGCGGATGGCGTGCGCTGCGCGCACATGCTCTTGCCTGACGCGTTTGCTCATCCCCAAGCGCGTCGCTGGGCTTCGATCTGGTTTCATCGCAGTTCAACACGCGCCCCATCGGCGCTGCCGACGGTGGCGGGCGGCGAGGATGCGCGACCTTAACGGCGCGGGGTGAGGGTGGTGTTGCGCGCGCGGGCAGCCGTGTCGGGGTAATCGCGGCTGTAGTGCAGCCCGCGGCTTTCCTTGCGGCGCAGGGCGCTGCGGACAATGAGGTCAGCGGTGACCACCAGATTGCGAAGTTCGATCAAATCGTTGCTGACCCGGAAATTGGCGTAGAACTCCTCGATTTCGCGCGCGAGCAGGCGGATTCGGTGCTGAGCGCGCTGAAGCCGTTTGTTGGTCCGCACGATGCCTACGTAGTCCCACATGAAACGGCGCAGTTCTTCCCAGTTGTGGGCGATCACCACTTCTTCGTCGGCGTCGGTGACCCGGCTTTCATCCCAGGCCGGCAGACGGTCCAGCGGGCGCGAGGGGCTGGTGAGGATGTGCGCTGCGATCGCTTCACTGAAAACGAGGCATTCGAGCAGGGAGTTGCTCGCCAGGCGGTTGGCACCGTGCAGACCGGTGCAAGTGCTCTCGCCGACGGCGTAGAGCCCGGCCAGATCGGTGCGGCCTTCCAGGTCGGTGGCGATGCCGCCGCAGGTGTAGTGGGCCGCGGGTACCACCGGAATGGCTTGTTCGCTGATCTCGATGCCCAGTTCGAGGCAGCGCGCCTGGATGGTCGGAAAATGATCCCTTAAAAACGCCGGGGACTTGTGGCTGATGTCCAGAAAGACGCAATCCAGCCCGCCTTTTTTCATTTCGAAGTCGATCGCGCGGGCCACGATGTCCCGCGGCGCCAGTTCGGCGCGGGGGTCGTGATCGGGCATGAAACGGTGGCCGTCGGGCAGGCGCAGCACGCCGCCCTCGCCGCGGACCGCCTCAGAGATCAGGAAGGATTTGGCCTGCGGATGGTAGAGGCAGGTGGGGTGGAACTGGATGAATTCCATGTTGCGCACCCGGCAGCCGGCGCGCCAGGCCATGGCGATGCCGTCGCCGGTGGCGGTGTCGGGATTGGTGGTGTAGACGTAGACCTTGCCGGCGCCGCCGGTGGCCAGCACGGTGTGGGCGGCGGCGATGGTCCTGACCCGGTCGCGGGTTTTGTCGAGCACATACACGCCCACGCAGCCCTTGTCCGGATGGCCGACCTTGTCGCCCACGATCAGATCGATCGCGATGTGCTCTTCGAGCACCGTGATGTTCGGATGTGCGCGCACCTGCTCGGTCAGGGTTGCCTGAACCGCCGCCCCGGTGGCATCCGCAGCGTGAATGATCCGCCGATGGCTGTGGCCGCCTTCCCGGGTAAGGTGATAGCCAAAGGGCGATGCCGGATCGCGGGTGAAGGGCACGCCGAGGTCGATCAGCCATTCAATAGCCTGTCGGCCGCGGGTGACCACGTGCGCGGTCGCTGCCGGATCGCACAGACCCGCGCCGGCGGTGCAGGTGTCGGAGATGTGCGCGTCGACGCTGTCGGCGGGGTCGAGTACCGCGGCGATGCCGCCCTGTGCCCAGGCGCTGGCGCAGTCGGTCAGGGTGCGTTTGGTGATCAGCGCGACTTGATGAGTGTCTGCAAGCCTGAGCGCAAGTGACTGGCCTGCCAGTCCGCTACCGATGATGACGACGTTGAATGCTTCCACCGATCAGGACAGGCGCGGGCAGTTGGAGAGTCGCAAACTATATCACGCACATCGATCGGCGCAGCTCCGAAAAAACCCGCAGTCTCCTGAAACTATTGAATGTCGTCATGGTCTGCAACAGGCAAGAGCGGTTTTTTGGCGTCGGCAGTGGCCTTGGTTATACTCTGGCGGTTTTACCGTCGCACCATGGCAGGCCGTTACGCCAAATGACTGATCGAGAACTGGATCAACAACTCGTCGAACGCGTACAGCGAGGTGACAAACAGGCGTTTGGCCTGTTGGTCGCCAAGTATCAGCGCAAGCTGCTGCGCCTGCTGTCGCGTCTGATTCGTGATCCGGCGGAAGTGGAGGACGTTGCCCAGGAAACCTTCATCAAGGCCTACCGGGCGCTGCCGGCATTTCGTGGCGAGAGTGCGTTCTACACCTGGCTGTACCGGATTGGTGTGAATACGGCAAAGAACTACCTGGTCTCACAGCGCCGCAGAGCGCCGACGACCACCGGTTTCAACTCGGAAGAAGCTGAAACCTTTGAAGACGGAGAGCAGTTGCGGGACATCAATACGCCGGAGCGGCTGATGATGACCCGGCAGATCGGCCAGACGGTCGATGCGGCGATGGATACGCTGCCCGAGGAGTTGCGCACCGCAATCGTGTTGCGCGAGATCGAAGGGCTGAGCTACGAAGAAATCGCCAGCATCATGGAATGCCCGATCGGTACGGTGCGCTCGCGAATCTTTCGCGCGCGCGAGGCAATTGCGGAGAAACTCCGGCCGTTGCTGGATACGGCCTCTGACAAACGGTGGTAGGCATGAACGAACGGATTTCGGCATTGTTCGATGGTCAGGCCGATGGCCAGGCGCAAGATGCAATCGTGGATGCGCTCAATCAGGCACCCGATCAGCGCGACCGATGGCGCAGGTATTGCCTGATCGGCGATGCCTTGCGCGACGAGCCCGCGCTCGATATCGACATGACCGCCGCGGTGATGGAGCGTCTGGAACATGAGCCGACTGTGCTGGCGCCGGTGACCCGTACCGTCGCGCCGGATGCGCGCGGGATGTGGCAGCGCGTCCTGCCGCTGGCGGCTTCCGTCATGGGCGTGGCGGTCGTCGGCTGGCTGGCGCTGCAGGTCGATACCCAGAAAAGCGGCGGGCAAGCGCCGCAGATTGCCGCGCAGCCCGCCACCCAGTTGGCGACGGCGCAGGCGCCGGTCCCGGTCGCCGATTCCGGTTCGGAGGCCTTGCGGGCCTACGTGTTTGCTCACCAGAGTACCGCCCAGCAGGGCGCTGTGCCCGGCGTGGCGCCGTATGTGCGCACGGTTGCGCAGGTCGCGCGGGGCCAGCAGTGATCAAGCGCACACTGGTTGCGCTGTGTCTGTGTGCAACGAGTTTGGGGGTGCCGGCGGATGAGCACGATGCGGTGTTCTGGCTCAACCGGATGGCCAGTGCAGCCAAGCAGCTGAACTATGCCGGGACGTTCACCTATCTGAGCGGCCAGCGTTTCGAGACCATGCGCATCGCTCGCGCGTCCGGACCGGAAGGCGAAGTCGAGCGTCTTGAGACCCTCGACGGCAGTCCGCGCGAGGTGGTGCGTCGTGACGGCGAAGTGCGCTGCGTGCTGCCCGACCTCAAGACCGTGATCATCGACCGTCAAGGGCGACGCCGCGCCTTCCCCGACCGGCTGCCGGTGGCGGTGAGCGGGCTGGAGGAGCATTACCGGATCGTCAAGGGGGATCTTGGCCGAGTGGCGGGGCGGCAGGCCCAGGCCGTGATGTTGGAGCCGCTCGACAATCTGCGCTATGGCCACCATCTATGGGCCGATGTCGAGACCGGCTTGCTGCTCAAGGCGCGCATGGTTGATCCCGCCGGGGGTGTGGTCGAGCAATTTGTGTTCAGTGAAGTGACGGTCGGGGAGCTTGCGCCCGAGTTGTTCGCGGCCCGATATACGCCGGCGGACGACTGGCACGTGGTCAATGCACGGGGCAACGAGGCGTCCAGCGACGATATCGGCTGGTCGCTGGTCGACATGTTGCCAGGGTACCGGCTGGTGTCGTCGGTGAGGCGCTCGGTGGGCGAGCCCGATCACGATGTGCTGCATCTGGTGTATTCCGATGGGCTGACCCACATCTCGGTCTTTGTCGAGCCAGAAACCGGCAACGGCGCGGTCGCCGTGCCGGCGGGGTTCCTCTCGGCCGGGTCGATCGGGGTCTACAAGCGCAGTGTCGCCGGTTCGCGCCTGATGGTGCTGGGCGAGGCGCCGCGCGAGGCCTTGCGGCGGGTCGCCGACGGCATGGCGGCAACAGTCAAATGATTGAAGCGCGGGCGGTCGTGGTGCGCAGTGACGCGACAAGCGTGTGGGTCAAGCTCAGCGATCCGGTGGCCGGCTGTGGTCGCTGCAATGAACCTGGCGGTTGTGGCGGCGCGCGCATCGCCCACGCCTTCGGCCGTCCTTCGGACATCTTCAGGATCGACAACACCCGCGGCTTCGTGCCGGGCGATGCGGTCGTGGTCAGCCTCCGCGACGGTGCGGCGCTCGGCGCGGCGCTGACCAGTTACGGCATTCCGACCGCCGGTGCGTTGCTCGGGGTGATCGTGGCGACCTGGCTGGGGGGCGAGACCTCGGCCTGGCTGGGACTGGTGGCCGGGCTGCTGATGTCTTACGGCGTGATGCGTCGGGTGGCGCAGCGGCGGGGCTGGCGGCAGCAGTTTTCACTCTCGATCCGCGCAGACGGTGCCGCTTGCCCGCACCCGCGCGTGCAGCCTTGATCGGCCGGATCCGCCTGTGACGCTTGCCTTGCGTGCTTTCATGGTGTGTGTGGCGCTGGTGGCGAGCGCCGGGGTGCATGGTGCCGGCTTGCCGGATTTCACGGTGCTCGCCAAGTCGCAGGGCGCGTCGGTGGTCAATATCCGCGCGCTGCGCGACGCGCCGCAGGGGCACGGTGACGCAGGGGAAGGCGGCGAAACGCCCGACTTCCTCAAGCGCCTGTTGCCCGACTCCTCACCCCACGCCCTCGACGATGATCCCTCGGTCGGTTCGGGTTTCGTGATCGACGCTGACGGCTACATCCTCACCAACGCCCACGTGGTCGATCGCGCCAGCAGCGTGGAGGTGCGGCTGATCGACAAGCGCACCTTCATCGCCCGTGTGCTGGGCGCCGATGCGCGCTCCGATGTGGCCTTGATCAAGATCGACGCCGCCGACCTGCCCGTGGTCCGCCTCGGCCGCGCGGAGGCGTTGGAAGTGGGCGAGTGGGTGGTCGCCATCGGCTCGCCCTTCGGCTTCGAGAACAGCGTCACCGCCGGCATCGTCAGTGCCCGTGGGCGGGTCTTTCCGCAGGACAGTTACGTGCCCTTCATCCAGACCGACGTGGCGATCAACCCCGGCAATTCGGGCGGCCCGCTGTTCAATCTGGCCGGCGAGGTGGTCGGCGTGAACTCGCAGATCTACAGTCGAAACGGCGGTTTCATGGGGGTGTCGTTCGCGATCCCGATCGATCTGGCGATGCAGATCCAACGTCAACTGCGCGCGTATGGCGAGGTGCGGCGCGGGCGCATCGGGGTCGGCATCCAGGAGCTCACCCCGCCGCTGGCGGCCGCGTTCGGGCTGGCGCGGTCCGAGGGGGCGCTGGTCGGCATGGTCGAGCCGGACAGCCCTGCGCATGCGGCGGGCGTGCACACCGGCGACGTGGTGCTGCGTTTTGGGGACATGGCGGTGCATTCGGCGGACGATCTGCCGCGTATCGTCGGCGCCGTTGCGCCCGGCAGCCGCGCACCGATGACGGTGATGCGAGAGGGGCGCTTGCTCGATCTGACGGTCACGGTGGGTCAATGGGCGGTCACCCGGAGTGCGCCGGTGTTCCGCCCGCCGGCCAACCCGACGCCACGTCTGGGGCTGGAACTGACGGTGCCCAGCGGCGCCCAACGCCAATCGCTTGGCGTGCCGTGGGGGCTGGAAGTACAGGCTGCAAGCGGCCCGGCATCGCGCGCCAAGGTGCAGGTGGGCGATGTGCTGGTGGCGAGCGTGCGGGACGGCCGGCAGTTGGCCATGCGCAGCCTGGCGGACATCGATGCGGCGATTGCCGCGCTGCCCCCCGGCGAAGCCTTGATCGTGCTGGTGCAGCGCGGCCCCTCGCGGAGCTTTGTGGCCATCGAGACCGCGCCATGACCCGGCTGCGGGTGCTGAGCCGGCAGTGGTGTCATCTGTGCGATGACTTGCTCGACGCCTTGCGCCCGATCGCGGCGGCTTACGGTGCGTCGATCGAGGTGATCGACGTGGATGCCCACCCCGAACTCGAAGCGCCGTGGGGCGAACTGGTGCCGGTGGTGCTGGGCGAGGACGACGCGGCGCTGTGCCACTATCATCTCGATGCGGCGGCGGTGCACGCCTATCTGGCGCGATTTCCGCTAAAATCCGCCGACTGACCTCGCCGGATAACCGAGGTGCCGAAAGGCACCTTTTTTGTTGTGTGATATGCAGCACATAAGAAATTTTTCGATCATCGCCCACATCGACCATGGCAAGTCGACGCTCGCCGACCGCCTGATCCAGCGTTGCGGCGGTCTCGCCGATCGCGAGATGGATACCCAGGTGCTCGACTCGATGGACCTCGAGCGTGAGCGAGGGATCACCATCAAGGCCCAGACAGCATCCTTGCTCTACACCGCCAGGGATGGCCGCAGCTACCAGCTCAACCTCATCGACACCCCGGGGCACGTCGATTTCAGCTACGAAGTGTCGCGTTCGCTGGCGGCCTGCGAGGGCGCCTTGCTGGTGGTGGATGCGTCACAGGGGGTCGAGGCGCAGACCGTGGCCAACTGCTACACCGCGCTGGAGCAGGACGTGGAAGTGGTGCCGGTGCTCAACAAGATCGATCTGCCGGCGGCCAACCCGGAGCAGGCGCGGGCGGAAATCGAGGACGTGATCGGGGTCGATGCCTCCGAGGCGATACTGTGTTCGGCCAAGTCCGGGCTGGGCATCGACGAGGTGCTCGAAGCGGTGGTCAAGCGCGTGCCGGCGCCGGTGGGTAATCCGGACGGGCCGCTCAAGGCGCTGGTGATCGATTCCTGGTTCGACTCCTACGTGGGGGTGGTGATCCTGGTGCGGGTTATCGACGGCAGCATCAAGGCCAAGGACCGGATGCGGCTGATGGCCAGCGGGGCCGAGTATCCGGTCGATCAGGTCGGGGTGTTCACGCCCAAGTCGCTGGTGCGCGAGTCGCTGTCGGCCGGCGAGGTGGGCTTCATCATCAGCGGCATCAAGGTGCTGGCCGATGCCAAGGTGGGCGATACCGTCACGCTGGCTTCGCGGCCGGCGGACAAGGCGCTGCCGGGGTTCAAGGAGATCAAGTCGCAGGTGTTTGCCGGCTTGTATCCGGTGGAGTCGAACGAATACGATCAGTTGCGCGAGTCGCTCGAAAAGCTGCAACTCAACGATGCGGCGCTGCGCTACGAGCCGGAGGTGTCGGAGGCGCTCGGCTTCGGATTCCGCTGCGGCTTTCTCGGCCTGCTGCACATGGACGTGGTGCAGGAGCGGCTGGAGCGAGAGTTCGACATCGACCTCATCACCACCGCGCCGACCGTGGTCTATGAAGTGCTGCTCAAGGATGGATCGACGCTGCGGATCGAGAATCCGGCCAAGCTGCCCGATCTGTCGAAGGTGGACGAGATTCGCGAGCCGATCATCCGCGCGACCATCTACGTGCCGCAGGAATACGTTGGGGTGGTCATCACCTTGTGCACCCAGAAGCGTGGCTCGCAAGTCGATATGCGTTATCACGGCCGGCAGGTGCAGCTGATCTACGACATCCCGATGAACGAAGTGGTGATGGACTTCTTCGACCGGCTCAAATCCGCCTCGCGCGGTTATGCTTCGCTCGACTACGAGTTCCGGGAGTATCAGGCGGCCGATCTGGTCAAGCTCGACCTGCTGGTCAATGGCGAGAAGGTCGATGCGCTGTCGGTGATCGTCCATCGCGCCACCTCGCAGTATCGCGGCCGCGAGCTGGCGACCAAGCTGCGCGGGATTATCCCGCGCCAGATGTTCGATGTGGCGGTGCAGGCCGCGATCGGGTCCAACATCGTCGCGCGCGAGACCATCAAGGCCTTGCGCAAGAACGTGCTCGCCAAGTGTTATGGTGGCGACATCACGCGCAAGCGCAAGTTGCTGGAGAAGCAAAAGGCCGGCAAGCGGCGGATGAAACAGGTCGGCGCGGTCGAAATCCCGCAGGAAGCCTTCCTCGCCGTGCTGCGCACCGACGACAGCAAATAAGTCCGCCGACGGCGATCCGGAGTCCTCGTGAATTTTGCATTGATCCTTTTTGTTCTGCTGATGGGTACCGGCGTACTGTGGGCAGCGGACAAGTTTTACGCGCGCAAGAAACGCGAGCAGGGCGCCCCCGACCCGTGGTGGGTGGAATATGGCGCGAGCTTCTTTCCGGTGATTCTGGCGGTGTTCTTCCTGCGCTCGTTTTTGGTCGAGCCGTTCAAGATTCCATCCGGCTCGATGATTCCGACCTTGCTGGTGGGCGACTATATCCTGGTCAACAAATTCACCTACGGCATCCGCCTGCCGGTGATCAACAAGAAAATCATCGATCTGAACGAACCCCAGCGTGGCGACGTGATGGTGTTTCGCTATCCGGAGAATCCATCGCTCGACTACATCAAGCGGGTGGTCGGCCTGCCGGGCGATACGGTTGAATATTTCGACAAACGCTTGAAGATCAATGGTGAGGCGGTGCCGACCCAGGCGGCCGGGCAGTATCTGCATCGCGACCGTCTGTATGCCAGCGCGCAATATGTCGAGGCGCTGGGCGGGGTCACCCATGCTGTTCTCAACGATGCCGACAAGCCGGCATTTGTGCCTCAAATCAAGCGCTTTCCGCAGCGCGAAAAGTGCACTTATACTAATAGCGGGGTGCGTTGCACCGTGCCGCCGGGGCACTATTTCGTGATGGGTGACAACCGCGATGACAGCAGCGACAGCCGGGTATGGGGCTTTGTGCCGGAAGAAAATATCGTCGGCAAAGCGTTTCTGATCTGGTTTAATTTCAGCGATCTTGGCCGTGTCGGGCCCTTTGATTAAGGATCGGGAAGATGCAAAAGAAACAAGCAGGCGTTTCGCTGATCGGGGTGCTCATCATCGGCGCCATTCTTGGGTTCCTGTTTTTGATGGGAATGCGGACAGTGCCGGCGGTGACCGAGTACTTTGCGGTCAAGCGCATCATCAACACCATGGTGGACAGTACCTCTGGGCCGGATGTCACCGTCACCCAGCTGCGCAGTGATTTCGAAAAGCGGGCGCATATCGACGAAGTCAAATATGTGACCGGCAAGGATCTCGTTATTTTCAAACGTGGCAACGCCGTCGAAATCTCGGTGGCCTACTCCCGCGTGATTCCCATTTTCGGCAACGCCAGCCTCCTGCTGGAATTCAACACCCAGGCCAAGCGTGGCGGCTGAGTCGATTTGGTGAGTTTCGAGTCGCTGCAGGCCCGCCTGGGCTACCGCTTTGAGGATGCCCGTCTCCTGCGCCAGGCGCTGACCCATCGCAGCTATGGTCAGCCCAACAATGAACGCCTCGAATTTCTGGGCGACAGCGTCGTCAATCACGTAGTCGCGGTTGCTCTGTTCGAGCGATTCCCCGGCCTGCGCGAAGGCGATCTGTCACGCTTGCGCGCTCACTTGGTGTGCCAAGGCACGCTGCATGAAATCGCGCTTGAACTGCAGCTCGGCGGGGCGCTGGCACTCGGCGAGGGGGAGCTGAAAAGCGGCGGCTCACAGCGACCGTCGATCTTGTCCGATGCGTTTGAAGCCTTGGTCGCCGCCATCTATCTGGATGGCGGGTTCAGCGCGGCGAAAACGGCGGTGGACGCCGTGTTTGCCCGTCGTCTGCAAACGCTTGATCCCGACAAGACCCTCAAAGACCCCAAAACCCGGTTGCAGGAATGGCTGCAGGCACGCCGCCGGAGTTTGCCCAAATACCAGCTCGTCGATGCGCGTGGGGCAGCGCACGCGCAGCAATTCGAGGTCGAATGCGTGGTCGACGCGGCCTTGTCAACGCGCGGCTCCGGCACCAGCCGGCGGGCCGCCGAGCAAGCCTCCGCTGCGGCAGCGATGGCGTGTCTGGAACACGATGAGCGTTGATCACACTCCATCCGCCGAGGGCTTCAGAAGCGGGCTGATCACCATTGTCGGGCGGCCGAACGTGGGCAAGTCGACCCTGATGAACCGCCTGGTCGGGGTCAAGGTCAGCATTGTGTCGACCAAGGCGCAGACCACCCGGCATCGCGTCTCGGGCATCTTGACCGATGCGACCGCCCAGTTCGTCTTTGTCGACACGCCCGGCTTTCAGACCCGCCACACCAGCGCGCTCAACCGCAACATGAACCGCACCGTCACCCAGGCGCTGGCGGATGTCGATCTGGTGCTGTTCGTGGTCGAGGCCGGCCGCTTCACGCCCGAAGACGCGCAGGTGCGCGACCTGCTGCCGCGCGACGGCAAAACCATCCTGGTCATCAACAAGGTCGATACGCTCAAGGACAAGGGCGCGCTGCTGCCGTTCATCGAACAGTGCGCGCAGGGCTTCGACTACGCCGAAATCGTTCCCCTGTCGGCCGAACGCGGGCAGAACGTCGACACCTTGCTGGCGGTTGCGCGCGGCTACCTGCCGGTCGGCGAGCCGATGTATGCGGCCGACGACATCACCGACCGCAGCGAGCGTTTTCTTGCGGCAGAGTTCCTGCGCGAAAAACTGTTCCGCCTGCTCGGCGACGAATTGCCCTACGGGATCGCGGTGGAAATCGAGCGATTCGAAGTCGAAGGCCATTTGCGACGCATCAACGCCGCGGTCATCGTCGACAAGGCCGGCCACAAAGGCATCGTCATCGGCAAGGGCGGTGAGCGCCTCAAGCGCATCTCCACCGAGGCGCGCAAGGCCATGGAAGACCTGTTCGACGCCCGCGTCTATCTCGAAGTCTGGGTCAAGGTGAAATCGGGCTGGGCGGATGACGAGCGCGCGCTCAGAAGCCTCGGGTACGACTGAGGGCAGGAGCCGTCGTGGCCCAGCGGCAACGCATCGACCAGCAACCCGGTTTCGTGCTCCACACGCATCCTTACCGGGAAACCAGCCTGATCGTCGAACTGTTCTCGCGCGACCATGGCCGGCTGCCCTTGCTCGCCAAAGGCGCGCGACGGCCGATGTCGCCGATGCGCGGCGTGCTGATGGCCTATCAGCCGCTGCTGGTCGACTGGTCGGGCGGCGGCGAGGTCAAGACCCTGGTGCGCGCCGAATGGTCGGGCGGCCAGCCCTTGCTGTCCGGCCGCGGCTTGTTGTGCGGCTACTATGTCAATGAGTTGCTGATCAAACTGCTCGCCCGCGAAGACCCGCATGCCGCGCTGTTTGATGACTACGCCAAGCTGCTGCGGGCGCTGCCCGACGCGCGCCGCCCCGAGCCGCTGTTGCGTGCTTTCGAGTTGAATCTGCTCGAACAACTCGGCTATGGCGTACCGCTCACGCATGAGGCAGACAGCGGCGATCCGGTCCGGGCGGCGGTGTGCTACCGCTATATAATCGAACGTGGCCCGACGCCGCTTGCCGATGGCGACACCCATGGGGATGACATCGCGATCTGCGGCCAGAGCCTGCTCGACATGGCCGCCGGACGTTTCGAGGATGCGCGCACCCTGCACGAGAGCAAGGCGCTGCTGCGTCATCTGCTCGGTCACCAGCTCGGCGGTCAGACGCTGCATGCGCGACGCATGTTCAAGGAGTTACAGACGCTGTGATTGAACTTGGGGTGAACATCGATCATGTGGCCACGCTGCGCCAGGCGCGGCGTACCTGGGAGCCGGATCCGGTGTGGGCTGCGGTGGAGGCCCATCTGGGCGGGGCGGACGGCATTACCGTGCATTTGCGTGAGGATCGCCGCCACATCAACGACGATGACGTCAGAAAGCTGCGCGAGCTCACCCAGGTCAAGCTCAATCTCGAAATGGCCGCCACGCCCGAAATGGTCGACATCGCGGCCCGCCTCAAGCCCGAAATGGCAATGTTCGTGCCCGAAGGGCGGCAAGAGGTCACCACCGAAGGCGGGCTCGACATTCTGGCCGACGAGGCGGCGCTTGGCGATGCGGTGAAGCGACTTTCCGATGCCGGGATCATGGTGAGCGTGTTCATCGACGCCGATCCGGCTCAGATCGAGGCAGCGGCGCGCATTGGCGCGCGGGTGTGCGAGGTCCACACCGGCCCCTACGCCCATGCGTTTCATAGCGCCGGGCGCGACTCCGAGGCGTCGGCGGTGGTGGCTGAAATCGAGCGCATCCGCCGCGGCGGTGCGCTGATTCGCGAGGCCGGCATGCGCTTCAACGCGGGTCATGCCCTCAATTACTACAACGTTCAGCCGATCGCCCGGCTCCCCGGCGTGCGCGAATTGCACATCGGTCATGCGATCGTCTCGCGCGCGGTATTCACCGGCCTGCGCAGCGCGGTGGCCGAGATGAAAGGCCTCATGCGCGAAGCGGCGCGCGGCGCGCAATGATCCGCGGGGTCGGTACCGACATCGTCAGCGTGACGCGGATGCGACAGGCGCTGGAGCGTCACGGTGAGCGCTTTGCCCATCGCATCCTGGCCCCCGGGGAGCGCGCCGACTTTGCCCGCGCACGCCAGCCCGAACGCCTGCTGGCCAAACGTTTCGCCGCCAAGGAAGCCTTCGGCAAGGCCTTCGGTACCGGGGTGGCGGCGCCGGCCACCCTGCACGCGCTGGCGATCGGACGCGACGCGCGCGGCAAGCCGTTTTTCACCTATCACGGCGCGCTGGCGGACATCATGCAAAGCGAAGCATTGACGGCCCACCTGAGCTTGAGCGACGAGCTCGACTACGTCGTCGCCTTCGCCCTCATCGAGGCGGCACGCTGATGGCCGGGCCGCAGCTCCCGCTCGGCCCGGTGATGCTCGATATCGCCGGTCTGAACCTGACCGACCCCGAGCGCCAGCGCCTGTGCCATCCCCTGGTGGGCGGGGTGATCCTGTTTGCGCGCAATTTCGACAGCGGCGCCCAGCTCGCCGCGCTGACCGCCGACATTCGCGCGCTGCGCAGCCCGCAACTGCTGATCACTGTTGATCAGGAAGGCGGCCGGGTGCAGCGTTTTCGCCATGATTTTTGCGCCTTGCCGGCGATGCGCACGCTGGGCGCGTTGTGGGATCGGGACCCCGACGCGGCGCGCGCGCTGGCGCGGCAGACCGGTCTCGTGCTGGCGACCGAGTTGATCGCCCATGGTGTGGACCTCAGTTACGCCCCGGTGCTCGATCTGGACTACGGCGTCAGCCGCGCGATCGGCGACCGCGCCTTTCATCGCGATCCGGCGGTCACGGTCGAACTGGCGGGGGCGCTGATCGATGGTCTGGCCGACGCGGGCATGCGCTGCGTCGGCAAGCATTTTCCCGGTCATGGGTTTGTCGAGGCCGATTCCCACGTCGACATGCCGCGCGATGGGCGCCCCTTCGAGGCGATCTGGGCCGAGGACATCGCCCCGTTCCGCGCACTGGCGCCGCGGCTGGGCGGCGTCATGCCGGCGCATGTGATCTACGAGCGCGTCGCGCCGCAGCCGGCCGGATTCTCGCCGTTCTGGCTCGGTGAGGTGTTGCGCGGCCGGCTGGGCTTTGACGGGGTGGTGTTCAGCGACGATCTGACCATGGAAGCGGCCACCGCGGCCGGCGACATCGTCGCCCGCGCCGAGGCTGCAGCGCGGGCAGGATGTGACATGGTGCTGGTGTGCAATCGTCCCGACTTGGCCGATGAGCTGCTGGCGCGTTGGGTGCCTGCCGTGAATCCGGCCTTGTCCGACCGGTTGGCTGCCTTGCACGCGCGGCCGGCGGGCGGGGTCGATGGCCGATCCGATCCGGCCTACGCGGCGGGGCGCGCGCAGCTCGCCGCGCTGGCCGAGCGCACCCGGCTGGGCTGAGCACTGCCATGGCGGGCTTCGACGCGGTCGCTTTCCTGCGCGGTGTGCCGGACGATCCGGGGGTGTACCGGATGATCGGGGCCGACGACGCGGTGCTCTATGTTGGCAAGGCAAAAAACCTCAGGAAACGGGTGGCGTCGTATTTTCGCGCCCATCTGCCCAGCCCGCGCATCGCGATGATGGTGGCGCAGATCGAGCGCGTGGAGATTACCGCCACGCGCTCCGAGGCCGAGGCGCTGATTCTCGAGAACAACCTCATCAAGTCGCTCGCGCCGCGCTACAACATCCTGTTTCGCGACGACAAGTCCTACCCCTACATCACCTTGACCGCCCATCCGCATCCACGCCTGGCCTTTCACCGCGGCGGTTTTACGCGTGGGGCGCGCTATTTCGGGCCGTTTCCGGGGAGCGTGGCGGTGCGCGAGAGCATTCAGTTGCTGCAAAAAGTGTTCAAGCTGCGCACCTGCGAAAACGCGGTCTTCAACAACCGATCGCGGCCGTGCCTGTTGCATCAGATCAACCGTTGCACCGCCCCCTGCGTGGACCTGATCTCGGCGGATGACTACGCGGCCGACGTGCGGCTGGCGACGCTGTTCCTCGAAGGGCGCGCCGGCGAGGTGGTGAACCGGCTGAGCGCCAGGATGCAGGCGGCGTCTGACCGGCTGGCCTTCGAGGAAGCGGCGGCGCTGCGCGACCAGCTGCGTGCCTTGCAGCACGTGCTCCACCGCCAGTATGTCGACAGCGGGCGCGAGGAAGATGTGGACATCCTCGCCGCGGCGGCGGTCGATGGCGTGGTGTGCGTCAATCTGGCGATGGTGCGCGGCGGGCGGCATCTGGGCGACCGTCCGCAACTGGCGGCGGCGGGTCAGGCGTGTCCGGTCGAGGACGCCTTGCTCGCTTTTGTCGAGCAGCACTACGCCAGTCTGCCGCTGCCGGCGCGCATCGTCACCGCCATTGCGCCGGCGAAGGTGCGCGCGGTGCTCGATGAGCTGGGCAAGCGTGCGGTGGTGGTCAGCGCCCGGCGCGAGATCGAAAAAGGCTGGCTGGAGATGGCTGAACGCAACGCGCAACTGGCGATTCAGGCGCGCCTGCTGTCGACCGACCGCAGCCAGTCGCGCCTGTCTGCGCTGCAGGCCGCATTGGCGCTCCCCGAATCGCCGGCGCGCATCGAATGCTTCGACATCAGCCACACCATGGGCGAAGCCACGGTCGCCGCCTGCGTGGTGTGCGAGCACGGTGTGATGAAGCGCAGCGAGTACCGGCGCTACAACATCACCGGCATCACCGGCGGTGACGACTACGCCGCCATGCGGCAGGTGCTGACCCGGCGCTACGAGAAGGTTGCCGGCGGGGAGGGGGTGCGGCCCGATCTGGTGCTGATCGACGGCGGGCGCGGCCAGCTGGCGATGGCGGTCGAGGTGTTCGCCGAGCTGGGTCTGGAAGACCTGCCGGCGGTCGGTGTCGCGAAGGGCGAGGGGCGCAAGGCGGGGCTTGAGTCGCTGATCTTCGCCGATTCTCGTCCGGCGCTGCATCTTGACCCGGCCTCCGCGGCGCTGCATCTGGTGCAGGAAATTCGCGACGAGGCGCACCGCTTCGCGATTACCGGGCATCGCGCCAAACGCGCCCGGGCGCGCATCGGCTCGCAGCTCGAGCGGATCGCCGGTGTCGGGCCGGCGAGACGGCGCAATCTGCTGGCGACTTTCGGTGGCGTGGATGGGGTGCGCGCGGCGACGGTGGAAGATCTGTGCCGCGTCGACGGCATCAACCGGACGCTGGCCGAGCTGATTCACGCCGCGCTGGCGCGCGGATGATCAGCGTGAGTGACAGCGCGGGCAGGCAACAGTTACACTCACCGCACAACGGCCCGGCGCAGTTCTGATCGTGACTGCGCGGCCTCGATAATTTATTCGTCATGCCCCTCAACATTCCCAATTCGCTGACCTGGGCCCGGATTGTCCTGATCCCGGTGTTTGTCGGCGTCTATTACCTGCCGCATGGCTGGATGGCGCAGGCCGACCAGAATCTGCTCGCCACCGTGGTGTTCATCGTGGCGGCGATCACCGACTGGCTGGACGGTTATCTGGCCCGCTCGCTGGGCCAGACCTCCGCCTTTGGTGCCTTCCTTGATCCAGTGGCCGACAAGCTCATGGTGGCGGCGGCGCTGATCATGCTGGTGCAGCTGGGACGCGTGGATGCGCTGATCTCGGTGATCATCATCGGCCGGGAAGTCACCATCTCGGCGCTGCGCGAATGGATGGCCCGGGTGGGCGCCTCGGCCAGCGTGGCGGTCGCCTTCGTGGGCAAGCTCAAGACCGCCGCGCAGATGACCGCGATCCCGCTGTTGCTGTTCGATGCGCCCCTGCTGGGGCTCGATGTGCGGCGCGTTGGCACGGTGCTGATCTACCTTGCCGCTGTGCTGACCCTGTGGTCAATGGGCTACTATTTGCGCAAGGCCATCCCGATGCTGCAGGCGCGCGAGAAAGGCTGAACGCTCGCTTGACAGGGCGGATTAGCTGTCTATAATTGCGGTCTGTTTTGCGGGAATAGCTCAGTTGGTAGAGCGCAACCTTGCCAAGGTTGAGGTCGCGAGTTCGAGCCTCGTTTCCCGCTCCAGCATTCCTTGGGGAAAGCGTTCATGCTTTCCCCATTTCGTTCCCGCACCATCGGGACGAGTGGTCACACACAGTGTGGCGCGATGGCAGAGTGGTTATGCAGCGGCCTGCAAAGCCGTGTACGCCGGTTCGATTCCGGCCTCAGCCTCCACGAGAATAATATGCCCAGGTGGCGAAACAGGTAGACGCACAGGACTTAAAATCCTGCGGACCTTAAAATCCGTGCCGGTTCGACTCCGGCCCTGGGCACCATTGATATGCGCTAGTAGCTCAACTGGATAGAGTGCTTGACTACGGATCAAGAGGTTGTGGGTTCGATTCCTGCCTAGCGCGCCATTTTTTTTCGGGAAGTAGCACAGCTTGGTAGTGCACCTGGTTTGGGACCAGGGGGTCGCAGGAACGAAACCTGACTTCCCGACAATTAATTAAATACCCATGGGGACTTAGCTCAGCTGGGAGAGCGCCTGCCTTGCACGCAGGAGGTCAGGGGTTCGATCCCCCTAGTCTC
>JAGRFO010000320.1 GCA_020446005.1 Rhodocyclaceae bacterium
CGGGCTTGAGGATCGGGTTGACCGGGACGAAGACGCCGCCCGCGGCGCTGACGCCGAAAAAGCTCTCGACCGTTTCAAAGCGCTTGTCGAGAAACACGGCGACGCGCTCGGTGCGCGACAGGCCCAGCGCGATCAGGCCGGACGCCACGGCATGAATCCGCGCGTTCAGCTCGGCATACGACAGCGAACTGCGGCCCGCGGTGAGGGCGGGGCGCTCCGGTGCGCGTGAGGCGGAATTTTCGATCAGGTGGTGGAGCAGAGAGGTGGCGTTCATAGTGTGACGTTGCGTTGGCCCGAATCGTGTGGCGGAAAAAGTCTAACGTATTCCCACGGCGCCGAACGAGACATACGCCCTTGTCGTATTCAGTCTTGCGTCGGCGGGGAAAGGAATATCTCGGGGCGGCTGTTGGCGGCAAAACTCAGGTGCAGGAATGGCGCTGTCGAAAGGATCGAAAGTTGTACCGGGCCGAGGACAATGAATGTCGCGCCGCCCAGGCTGCGTGCGCCAAGCCGGGCATGCGCGGCCAGTGAATCGGCGTTGAATGTGGAGATGCGCGAAATGCTCCAGTCGATTCCTTTCTCACGCATGAAATGATTCGCCACTTGCCAAAGGCGTGCGAACATGCGCCCCAGTCGAAAGCGCGGGGCAATATAGACGTCGTAGTCCCACACGCTCAGGTCGGGGCGGGTCAGGATGTAATGGCAGCGTACTTCGTCTTCTTCGTAGCTGCCGTCGGCGAGCCACAAGAAACCGGCAAATTCTCCTTTGTTCTTCGCAACAAAACAGCGGTCCTGGTTGGCAAAGCGCCGGCTGATGACTGCTGGCGGGCGGGGAAAGTCGGTGATGAGGGGGTCGCCCGGGGTGATGTGCCCGATGTGTGTTGCGGAGCTGATGGGTATTTCGGGCACAACCTCCGGCACCGGTTGGGCAACGAAACGGTAACGAATGATGTAGGCTTTGTTGCCGGAAATTTTCTGCAGCGTACGTCCGGCCAGATAGAGCAGCCCGTTGCCAACCCCCAGCAACTTGAGCGTATGGATGATGCCCGAGAAGGTCATCGCGTCAAACCGCCCGGATGCTGACGTCGTCGAGCAGCGTAGCGAGCATACGTGCACGACCGCGGCGCGATGCGTCTTCGACCGCTGCCGCACTCGGCAGGGTGCCGTCGTTGGGCGTGTGCACGAAGCGCTTGAGTTGCGCAGCGATCGCCGTTGCGTCGTCGAGAGCGGCGATGGCGTCGAGACCGGCGCTGCGGCAAGTGGCCGCGGTGTCGCCTGCCGGGTCGGTCAGCGCCAAGATCGGTCGGCCGGCGCGCAGATATTCGTAGAGTTTGGCGGGAATCTGCGCGTTGCAATTGGCGGCCTGCAGAATGAGGAGTCCGTCGGCGGCCATCATTTCGGCCAATGCCTCGCGATATCCGACGGCGGGGCATATCTCGATGGCCGATTCGACTCCGGCCTCGCGCGCCATGGTGCGCAGCATCTCGTCATGAACGGCGGCGCGAAAGCGCACGCGCAGGCGGCCGAAGGTGTCGGCATCCTGTGCCTTGAGCTGGCTGAGCGCGGTGAACAGGCGGGTCGGGTCGCGTTCGCTGGGGTAGACAATGCCGCTGTGCAGCAGGGTGAGGTGGCCGGGGTTGAGCGCTGCGCCCTGGCTTGCGCCGGCAAAGCTTTCTTCGTCGTAGCCGTTTTCGATTAGCTGCAGGCGCCCGGCTGGCGGCGCGTAGCGCTGTTGGTAGTGGGCCATGGCCGACGGGGTGGTGAAGGTGCAGTGCTTGGCGTGGGTCATGGCGTGGGCCTCGATGCGGGCGAAACTGCGCCAGACGGCAGGGTCCGTCGGGTAGTCTTCCTGGGCCATCGGGTCGCGGAAGTCGGCAATCCAGGGGAGCTGGCTGCGTCCGTGCAGGCTTGCCGCAATGCGGTGAGCGGTGGCGATCGGGTAGGTCGACCACAGCGCATCGGGCTGCAATTGCTTGATGGCGCGCAGCCCGGCCGGCACGGCGCCCAGCCACCACGATATCCAGCGGTCCGGCCGTGCGAGCAGCGCCGGGTAGCGTCCGCCAATCGAAAAGTGACGCGAGGCGTCCCACGCCGGTGCGCGCAGGACCGTGACGTTGTCGGGGATGTCGGCGAGCTGGTCGTCGGTGGTCGAGGGGTAAGCGCGGGGATGCGCCGTGAGAATGATCGGCTGCCAACCAAATTCGGGCAGATGACGCGCGAAGCGCAAGGTCCGCTGAACGCCGCTACTGCCTTGAATCGGCGGAAAGTGGAACGCGACCATCAGTACTTTCTTCATTGTCATGCCGGTCAGATTGAGGCTGCAGGGGATGTCGCATGTGCGATACCCTGCATTAATTGCATCACACCCGGTGAAGGAGCGGGGGCATATAATAGCAACCGGTTTTTCTGCGTATCGTAGAATCCTTCACCTTTTGCCGACAATGAAGATGGGAGTTGTTGCTTGGATACGAAGAAAGAAGTACTGGACATCCTCGATGAAGTGCTGAGCCTGAAAGGGCGAGCGGCACAGTTTGATCTCGATACTCCATTGCTTGGCGCGGTTCCCGAACTCGACTCGATGGCCGTCGTCGGACTGATCAACATGATCGAGGAGCGTTTCGGCATGATCGTCGAAGATGACGATGTGGACGGAAGCACCTTCGAGACAGTCGGCACCCTTGTTGCGTTCGTCGATAGCAAGTTCGCCTGAAGTCATTGAATCCCGTGGTGTGTGAAGCGTTATTCCTCGCAGGAGAGGAGGGCGGACGGTTTTGTCTCGTCACGCGTCCGCGCGGAGCGTCGATTGGTGCGGTGCTTTACGTTCCACCGTTTGCCGAAGAGCTAAACAAGACCCGGCGGATGGCCGCCATGGCCGCGCGCGCGTTCGCCAGCCATGGCTGGACCGTTGTCCAGCTCGATTTGTTCGGAACTGGCGACAGTGCCGGCGATTTTGGCGACGCCACCTGGTCACACTGGCTGGCAGACCTCGATCTGGCCTGGTCGTGGGTGCGGGACAAGGTTCCCGGCCGGACGGTTTTGTGGTCATTGCGTGGCGGCGCCTTGCTGGGCAGCGACTGGGCGAGGGCGCGCGGCGTCGATTGCCCATGGTTGCTGTGGCAGCCGGTGATGACCGGACGCCAGCATCTGACCCAGTTTCTACGGCTCAAAAGCGCTGCCGCCATGCTCAACGCCGCGGATGCCCAGCGCACAACGCTTGAACTGCGCAATGTCCTCGCGGCGGGCACGGCGGTCGAGGTGGCTGGCTATACCCTGAATGCGGCGCTGGTGCAGGGCATGGAAGCGGCGCAACTGCAGATGGCGCCCGGACGCTGTTGCCCGCTGGCGGTGCTGGAAGTGAGCTCGAACGAACGATTGACGCCCTCACCCGCGCTGGAGCGCTTTTGTCGCCAGATCGACGCGGAGGGCGTGTCGGGCACGGCCAGCGTGGTCGCCGGACCGGCGTTCTGGCAGACCGTTGAAATCGAAGAGGCGCCGGCGCTGGTGGCCGCCTCGCAAACGGTACTTGATGGGTGGGCCGCATGAGTGGCGCTCAGGAGACCGCGTTTGTGCTTGACTGCGATGGCGAGCCATTGGTGTCCGTCATGTCCACTCCGGCCACGCTGTCCGCCGAGGTGGGCGTGCTGGTCGTGGTTGGCGGGCCGCAGTACCGTGTGGGGTCGCATCGCCAGTTCGTGCTGCTGGCGCGCGCCTTGAGCGACGCGGGGATCGCCTGCATGCGTTTCGATGTCCGTGGCATGGGCGACTCTGCGGGCGATACACGCGATTTCGAGCATCTGCAGCGCGATATCGAGGTCGCCGTGGATGCCTTCATGCGTCACCAGCCGGGACTGTCCGGCGTGGTGCTGTGGGGGCTGTGCGATGGCGCCAGCGCGGCGTGTTTCTACGCGGCAAACGATCCGCGGGTGGCGGGTCTCGTGCTGCTCAATCCATGGGTCCGGACCGAGGAGGGGCACGCCCGGACGGTGCTGCGACACTACTATTTGCAACGCCTGATGGACCGGCAGTTCTGGAAAAA
>JAGRFO010000001.1 GCA_020446005.1 Rhodocyclaceae bacterium
CTGGTGCCGGCGCCGATCTCGTACAACTTGGCGTCGCGCCACAGCCGCCCCACCGGATACTCATTGGTATAGCCCACGCCACCCAGCGCCTGGATCGCCTCGCCGGCCATCCAGGTGGCCTTCTCGGCGGAATACAGAATCGCGCCGGCGGCATCCTTGCGCAGGCTGCGCGCATGCTCGGCCCGGTCGCAGGCCTGGCCCACCGCATACACATAGGCGCGGGTCGCCATCCAGGTGGCGTACATGTCCGCCAGCTTGCCCTGCATGAGCTGGAATTCGCCGATGGCCTGGCCGAACTGCTTTCGCTCGTGCAGGTAGGGCACCACCGCATCCATGCACGCCGCCATGATGCCCAGCGGCCCACCGCACAGCACCGCGCGCTCGTAGTCGAGGCCGCTCATCAGCACCTTGACGCCATTGCCCTCGCCGCCCAGCACGTTCTCGACCGGCACTTCCACATCGTCGAAGAACAGTGGGTAGGTGTTGGAGCCGCGCATGCCCAGCTTGTCGAGATGGCTGCCGTGGCTGAAGCCGGCCATGCCTTTTTCGATGATGAAGGCGGTGATGCCCGCTTTTGCGTTATCTCGGCCGGCGCTGATGTCGGTCTTGGCATACACCACCAGCACGTCGGCGTCGCCACCGTTGGTGATCCACATCTTCGAGCCGTTGAGCACGTAGTGGTCGCCCTTCTTGTCGGCGCGCAGCTTCATGCTCACCACGTCGGAACCGGCATTGGGTTCGCTCATGGCCAGCGCCCCGACCGAATCCCCCGAGATCAAACCCGGCAGATATTTCTGCCGCTGGGCCTCGGTGCCGTTGCGATAGATCTGGTTCACGCACAGGTTGGAGTGCGCGCCGTAGGAGAGCCCCACCGAAGCCGACGCCCGGGAAACTTCCTCCAGCGCGACGATGTGGGCCAGATAGCCCATGGCCGTGCCGCCGTATGCCTCGGGCACGGTCATGCCGTGCAGCCCGAGGTCACCCAGCTTTTTCCACAGGTCGGCCGGGAAGAGATTGTCCTGATCCACCTGCGCGGCCCGCGGGGCGATCTCATGGCTGGCGAAATCCCACACCGCGTCGCGCAGCATGTCGATGGTTTCGCCCAACTGGAAGTTCAGGCCCGGAATCGTCATCACACAGTCTCCTCGTACGGTCGCGTACAGCCTCAGGCGACGCCCTTGCCATGCATGGTCATGAGTGTCTGCTGCATTGTGGCACAGTGAATCCGGCCGTTTTCCCCGTCCACGAACACGTCGGCACGGGTCACCACCAGATTGCGTCCGGCGCGCAGCACCTGCCCTTCCGCGACCATTCTGTCGCCCTGCGCCGGCGCCATCAGGTTGAGTTTGTATTCGACCGTCAGCACCCCGGCGTCGGCCGCCATCAGCGTATAGCCCGCGTAACCGCCAGCGTTGTCAGCCAGCGCCCCGACGATGCCACCATGGAAAAAACCGTTTTGCTGCGACAGCTCGGTCCGGAACGGCAAGTCGATGCAGCACTCGCCCGCCCCCACCCGGGTCAGCGCCGCGCCGATGAAGCGCATCAAGGGCTGGGCGTCAAACGCGGCCTTGACCCGCGCCTCGAAATCAGGATCGCTCACGCGCCACACAGGCGTCCTCCACTCGTGACTGTCTCGATCACATTATATTGACGTTTACGTAAACGTAAAGTACTTTGCCAAAAAACACGGCCGCTCAGTCTGCAGCGCCTGAACGCGCCTTGAGCAAGGCGGTGCACTGTTTTTCAAGGAGATCGATTTCGCCCAGCACCACTTCGATATCCTCCAGCTGCTGCGCCAGCGCGGCCCGACGCTCACTCAGCACTTTCTGAAAACGCTGGAGCTGCGGGGTGTTGTTGGCGCCGCCATACATGTCGAGGATTTGCTTGATCTCGGCCAGCGACAGCCCGAGCCGCTTGCCGCGCAGGGCGAGCTTGAGGCGGGTGCGGTCGGCGCGGGAATACACCCGGCTGCGTCCCAGCCGGGCCGGCGCGAGGAGCCCCTGATCCTCGTAGAAGCGGATGGCGCGCGGGGTGATGTCGAACTCCCGCGACAGCTCGGTAATGGTGTAGGTTCGTTCTGCTGTCATGAAAAAGCGGTCTGCAACCGCCCGGCAAGGATGTAGCTATTTGTTTTGACAGAAATCTTGATGCATTCCAGTGCACCGAGTCAAACCGACTTCCAGCCCTGAAGCAATGCGCGCTTTCCACGGAGCCCCAACGATGCACCCCGAGCATGCCTTGACCTACCCGCACCCCACCCCGCCCGACCTCGGCGCGTGGATCACCCTCGCGCCGGGCGTGCGCTGGCTGCGCATGCCGCTGCCTTTTGCGCTCGACCACATCAACCTGTGGCTGCTCGACGACGGCGAGGCGGTGACAATCGTCGACACCGGCTTCGGCCTGCCGGAGATTCAGGCTGCGTGGATCGACATCCTCGACCGGGTGGACAGGCCGGTCAGCCGCATCATCGTCACCCACTGCCACCCGGACCATCTCGGCCTCGCCCAGTGGTTGTCCGATCGCACCGGCGCGCCGATCCTGATGACCCAGGGCGAATACCTCGGCGGACACGCACTGTGGGCGCAGTTGCCGGGCTACAACGTCCCCGACATGCTGACCCACTTCCGCCGCCACGGCCTGGATGAGACGCGACTGGCCGCGCTCGACACCCGCGGCAACGGTTACCGCCGCGGCGTGCCGTCGATGCCCGGCGCCTATCAACGCCTGATGGACGGTGACCGCATCGAGATCGGCGGACACGCCTGGGAGGTCATCGCCGGCTACGGTCATTCGCCGGAGCACGCCGCCCTGCACTGCGCGACGCTGGGCATCCTCATCTCGGGCGACATGCTGCTGCCGCGCATCTCCACCAATGTCAGCGTCTTTGCTGCAACGCCGCACGACAATTCCCTGGGGCGCTTTCTCGACTCGATCGCCCGCTTCAGGGGCTTGCCCTCAAGCACGCTCGTGCTACCATCGCACGGCAAGCCTTTTAAAGGAATAGCGCACCGCATCGACGAACTGACCGCGCACCATCGGGAACGTTGCGATGCACTATTGGCGGCGTGCAACACCCCGAAAACCGCGGGCGAGTTGCTCTCCACCCTGTTCCCCCGCGAACTGGATACCCACCAGGTGATGTTCGCAATGGGAGAAGCGATTGCGCACCTGAACTATCTCGTGCAGGGGAGGGAACTGCGCGAGGTGGCTGGTGAGGACAATGCGGCCCGCTACATTTCGACGGCACTACCCTAGCTTTGAGGACGAAAAAAATGGCTCCACCGAAGACCGAAGACAGCACCCCAGAACTGCCCGATCCGAGTGATATCGCCAAGACCTATGCCGAGGTGGCGCGGCGTGCATCGAGCCTGATCAGCGAGCACGTGCAGCGACAACTCAAGAAGGGCGTGTCGGCCCCCGCCGACGAACTGGGCATCGCCCAGGCCTTCATGGACATGATGGCCAAGCTGCTCGCCAACCCCTACAAGCTGGCCCAGGCACAGATGAACCTGGTGTGGGACTACTTCTCGCTGTGGCAGCACTCCATGCTGCGCGTGGTGGGCATGCAGGCCGCCCCGGTGGCCGCGCCGACCAAGGACGACAAGCGCTTCCGCGACGATCAGTGGCAGGAGCACTTCCTGTTCGATTTCGTCAAACAGTCCTACCTGATCACCGCGCGCCACATCCACGACACCGTGTGCTGCGTCGAAGGGCTGGACGACCAGACCCAGAAGAAGGTCAACTTCTACACTCGCCAGTACGTCGACGCCCTGTCCCCGTCCAACTTCGCGCTGACCAATCCGGAAGTATTCCGCGAGACGGTCAAGAGCCACGGCCAGAACCTGGTCAAGGGGCTCAACAACCTGCTGCGCGACGTGGAAGACGGCGGCGGCAACCTGCGCGTCAAGATGACCGACACCACCGCCTTCGAACTGGGCAAGAACGTGGCCACCACGCCGGGCAAGGTCGTCTTCGAAAACGAGATGATGCAGCTGCTGCAATACACGCCCAGCACCGACAAGGTGCTCAAGCGCCCGATGCTGATCGTGCCGCCGTGGATCAACAAGTTCTACATCCTCGACCTGCGCGAGAAGAACTCCTACATCAAGTGGTGCGTCGATCAGGGCCACACGGTGTTCGTCATCTCGTGGGTCAATCCCGACGAGCAGATGGCCGAGAAGAGCTTTGACGCCTATGTGGTCGACGGCGTGCTGGCCGCGCTCGACGCCATCGAAGCGCAAACCGGCGAGAAGGAAGTCAACGCCGCCGGCTACTGCCTGGGCGGCACCCTGCTGGCCACCACCTGCGCCTATCTGGCCGCCAAGCGTCGCAAGCGCATCGCCAGCGCCACCTTCTTCACCACCATGACCGACTTCTCCGAACCCGGCGAACTCGGGGTGTTCATCGACGAAGGCCAGATCTCCAGCCTCGAGAAGAAAATGTTCGAGCGCGGCTTCCTGGAAGGCTCCGAAATGGCCGGCACCTTCAACATGCTGCGCGCCAACGACCTGATCTGGTCCTTCGTGGTCAACAACTACCTGATGGGCAAGGACCCGTTCCCGTTCGATCTGCTGTACTGGAACTCCGACTCCACCCGCATGCCGGCCACCATGCACAGCTTCTACCTGCGCAACATGTACATGGAAAACCGTCTCGCCCAGCCCGGCGGCATCGAGATCGACGGCACCCCGATCGATCTGGGCAAGGTCAAGATTCCGTGCTACTTCATCTCCGCCATCGAAGACCACATCGCCCCGTGGAAGAGCACCTACATCGGCGCGCGCAATTTCGGCGGCCCGGTGCGCTTCGTCCTCGGCGGTTCCGGTCACATCGCCGGCATCGTCAACCCGCCAGCCGCCAACAAGTACGGCTACTGGCTGAGCGAAGGCGGCGACATGCCCGAGAGCGCCGACAGCTGGTTCGAAGCCTCCGAGCAGCGCGCCGGCTCGTGGTGGGTCGACTGGCAGGACTGGGTCACCGGTCACAACAAGACCCAGACCGCGGCGCGCGACCCGGCCGCCGGCAAGCTCAAGGCGCTGGAAGACGCGCCGGGCAGCTACGTCAAGGCGCGTCTGGACACGCAAAAAGCGGCCTGACACTCAAGTCGCAAGCCACACGAAAGGGGCCGCACGGCCCCTTTCTCTTTTCCCGGTTCGCCCGACGATCCCATGCCTGCGGTTCTAGACACCAATACCGTCCTCGCCCTGTGGCTGTTTGACGACCCCGCGCTCAGCCCGCTGCGGGCCTGGATCGCCGCCGGACGGCTGCGCCTGCTGTGCCGCGACGATGCGCTGGAAGAACTCCGCCGCGTCCTCGCCTACCGCCAGTTCGCCTGCCCGCCCGACCGGCAGCGGCAGATCGCAGCCGACTATGCGCGGCAGATCGAGCCGGTCGCCGCGCCCCCGGCTCCGCCCCAACTGCCGCGCTGCCGCGACCCGGACGACCAGAAATTCCTTGAAATTGCCTACCACGGCCATGCCCGCTGGCTCATCACCCGCGACAAGGCCCTGCTGCGCAGCGGGCGTCACCGCGCCCTGCGCGAACGCTTCACCACCCTCACCCCGGAATGCTGGCAGCGCGACGCGCTCCCCGGCCTGAAGGACGGGCTTACACCCGCGACGGGCCCGCAATGATCTCCAGCGCTTCGGCACGGGTCAGCGGCACCGCCGCCACCGCCTCCACGTGCTCCGACAGCCACTCGGCCAGTTGCACCGCGCCATCCTCATCGAGGCTGACGATGCAACAGCCGGCCACTCCGCTGAGGCCACTGTCGCCGCTGATGTAATTGACGACCCGCGCCTGGCCGGTCACGGCCGCGGCGGACTGCGCGTATTCGAGCCGGAACGCGAAGGGTCCGTGCGCGTCCGGCGGGGTGGCGGCATGCATCGAGAAGCCCTCCAGCGACACGTCGCGCACCACGCACGGCTGCCCGTCGCATTCGAGCCGGAAATCGGCGCGCCCAAGCTGCTCGACCATGATCCGCTGGCGCTGGCGTCGCTCGTTGTTGTCACTCATCGAAAGCTCCGTTTCATATGATCGTCTCCAGACCTACAACGACCCGCCGGGACGCGACTTGAAGCCCCGCAGCCCCGCTACAAGGGCAGACCACGCGGCTTGCGGCCGGCGCGGGCGAACAAGCGGTCGTAGAGAGCATCAGGCAGCACCGCCAGCAGCCGCGCCACCAGCCCCATCTGCCAGGGCACCACGGCATGACGTCGTCCCGCGGCGATCACCCGCGCCATGCGCGCGGCCGCCACGTCGGCATCGAGCAGAAAAGGCATCGGGTAGGGGTTGATGGCGGTCATCGGGGTGGCGATGTAGCCGGGCGAGAGGGTCACCACCTTGATCGCGCTGCCGTGCAATTCAACGCGCAGACTCTCCAGATAACGCCGCACCGCCGCCTTGGACGCACTGTAGGCGCCAGCGCCGGGCAGGCCGCGCACCCCGGCCACCGACGCAATCCCCACCAGCGTGCCGCCCTCGCCCGCGCGCATCGCGGGCAGGAACGGGGCGAAGGTGTGCACCACGCCGAGCACGTTGGTCTGCAGCACGCGCGCAAAGGCGGCGCTGTCCTCGGCGTGCTCGGTCAAGGTGCCGACCGACACTCCGGCATTGGCGATGACGATATCGGGAACACCACAATCGGCCATGAAGCGCTCCGCCGCAGCGCGCATCGCGGCAGCATCCGCCACATCGGCGACCAGCACGCACGGCGCGCCCGGCAGACTGGCCGCCAGCGCGTCGAGCGCCGCCTGCCGCCGCCCCAACAGCCCGAGCTGACAACCCGCCTCGGCGTAGTGGCGCGCCAGCGCGGCGCCGATGCCGCTGGAGGCTCCGGTAATGAAAACGCGCTGCGGCCGCCCCCCGGCATCGCAGCGCGTCGTTGGCGACACCTTCGTCAGCCCTTGGCTTTGCTCTGGCGCACCTTGGCGATGAGTTCATCGGTGACCGCCAGCGCGGCTTCGTGACTGCCGGCCATGCTCGCCGAGGTCATGTACTTGCCGTCGATCGCCAGCGTGGGCACGCCATCGACCCGGTAGGCGCGCATGATCTGATCAGCACGCTGCACCTTGCCCTGCACCCCGAAGGACTTGTAGGCATCCATGAAGCGCTTGGCGTCCACGCCCATGCTGGCGACCCATTCGCTCACCCCGGATTCGGTGGTCAGCGGCGCCTTGTCATCCTGAACAGCGGGGAAGACCTTGCTGTGCAAGGCCTTGAGGTCGCCCGAGGCCTCGGCGGCATAGTAGAACTGGGCCAGCGCCTTGAGCTGGGCATTACCCCAGATCGCCGGCACATTCAGGAACACCACATCCTCGGGCAAGGATTCGCGCCAGTGTTCGACCAGCGGATCGAAATCGCGACAGTGCGGGCAACCGTAATGGAAGAACTCGATGACCTCGATCTTGGCCGCATCGCCGGTCGGCTGCGCCGGGCTCACCGGCCGGAAGGCCGCGCCCTGGGCAAAGGCCGGCGCGCCGATCGCCGACACCCCGGCAGCCGCCGCCAGATGGAAGAGCATGTCACGTCGATTCATGAGTTGTCCTGTTGATATCCAAGTGGTTGATTTGCGTGCCGGGGTCAGACGCCCGCCGCCGGCATGAAGTTCCCCCGCGGCTCAGGGCTTGACCCGCACCAGGGTCGACTCGATACCGGCCTGAGCCAGTTCGCCGCGCACCCGGTTCATGTCCTCAAGCCGCGCGTAAGGCCCCAGCCGCACGCGATGGACGGTGCCCTTGGTGGCTGATTCGCCGCGTTGCACGGCAGCCTCGACCCCCATCAGGGCGAGGCGCGCCTTGAGGTTGTCGGCCTCGGTCGGGTCCTCGAACGCGCCCACCTGCAGGTAGAGGCGCTCCAGCCGCGCCTGCTGGGTGCTGACATCGGGCGCGTTGCTGGTCGGGATGTCGACCGCGCCATCGCCTTTAGGCAGGATCTTGTAGAAATCGAACTGCGGCTTCTCGACCGGCCGGTCACCCGGTTTGCCCGGCAACACCCGCGGCGTGAGCGTCGCGCCAATGCCGGCGGCCGGCGCGTCCTCCTTGCCGGCGAAGGGGTTGGCGCGGGTCAGGTACCAGGCCACTCCAGCCGCAAACACCGCGCCGAGCATCAAGCCGATGATGATGCCGACGAACACCCCGCCGCCACTGCGCTTGGGGGCCACCTTTTTCGTGCTCTTGCGATTCGTGCTCACGCCGTCGATTCCTGTCGTCGTCACATCGAACTGGGGGCCGACACCCCGAGCAGGGTCAACCCGTTGGCCAAGGTCTGGCGCACCGCGGCGGCCAGCGCCAGACGCGCCTGCATGAGCCCCGCATCGTCCACCAGCATCCGCTCGGCGTTGTACCAGCTATGGAATTCACCGGCCAGATCCTTGAGGTAGAAGGCAATCTGATGCGGCGCGTAATCCGCCGCGGCCGACTGAACCGTCTCCGGAAAGGCCGCCAGCCGGGCGCACAGGGCCAGTTCCCGCTCGCTGACAAGCGGCGCGGTGTCGACATCGAGCAGATCGCGCGCCATCCCGCCCCACTGCGCCAGCACCGAGCACACCCGGGCGTGGGCGTACTGGATGTAGTAGACCGGATTCTCGTTGCTCTGGCTCTTGGCCAGATCAAGATCGAAGTCGAGGTGCTGGTCGCTCTTGCGCAGCACGTAGAAGAAGCGGCAGGCGTCGTTACCGACATCGGTGCGCAGCTCGCGCAGGGTGACGAACTCGCCGGAGCGGGTCGACATCGCCGCTTTCTGGCCGTTGCGGTAGAGCACCGCAAACTGCACCAGCGCCACCTCAAACTTCTCCGGCGACAGGCCCAGCGCGCCGATCGCACCGCGCACGCGCGGAATGTAGCCGTGGTGGTCCGCCCCCCAGATGTCGATCACCCGGTCGAATCCGCGCTCGTATTTGTTGAGGTGATAGGCGATGTCGGAGGCAAAGTAGGTGAACAGGCCGTTCTCACGCTGCACCACGCGATCCTTCTCGTCGCCGAAGCTGGTCGAGCGGAACCACTTGGCACCGTCCTGCAGGTAGATGTGCCCACGCGCCTCGAGCTCGGCCACCGCGCGCGCCACCAGCCCGGTGTCGAACAGACTCTTCTCCGAAAACCAGGTGTCGAACATGACGCCGAAGCCTTCGAGGTCCTCGCGGCAATCGCCCAACTGCTCGGTCAGCGCGAAGTCGTGAATCCAGGGGTAGTCCTGGCCGAGCAGGCGCTTGGCGTTGGCGATCAGGCCATCGAGATGAGCTTCCTTGTCGGCCTCGACGGCCACCACCCCGGCGAGCACCTCGGCCGCCGTGCATTTGGCGAAGCGCGCCGCATGGGCACTGCGGATCTCCTCCGCCATGGTCACCACGTAGTCGCCCTGATAGGCGTTGGGCGGGAAGGGCACGGCGATGTCAAACAGCGCCAGATAACGCAGCCAGGTCGACAGCGCGAGGATGTCCATCTGCCGTCCGGCATCGTTCACGTAGTACTCGCGCGACACCGCATGACCGGCAAAAGCCATCACCGCCGCCAGCGAGGCGCCGTAGGCCGCGCCGCGTCCATGGCCGACATGCAGCGGCCCGGTGGGGTTGGCGGAGACGAATTCGAGCAGCACCTTGATGCCGCTGTCGGCACCGCGCCCAAAGTGCGCGCCCTGCGAGAGGACCGTGCCGACCACCGCCGTCTTGGCCTCGGCGGCGAGCGTGAAATTGATGAAACCGGCGCCGGCGATGTCCACCCGCGTCACCGCGCCCGACGCGGGCAGCTCGGCCACCAGCAAGGCCGCCAGATCGCGCGGGCTGCGGCGCAGCGGCTTGGCCAGCTGCAGCGCGAGGTTGGTGGAGAAATCGCCATGGCTGGCCTGCTTCGGCCGCTCCAGACTGATGCTCGCGCCGGCGTGGTCGGGCGCCACGCTGGCCAGCGCGGTGCGCAGCAGGTCGGCAAGGAGAAGGCGGGGATCGGCGCTCATGACGTCAGGCAAGGGGAGAAACCGGCGATTATACAAGAAGCCTGCGCGCGCCCTCGCCCGGCCCGCTCACGCCACGCTCTCGCGCAGCCCGCTCACGTAGACCATCATCCCGCTGTCCGGATGGCGGATGTAGCTCAGCTCGGCGCGACGGTTCTCGCCGCCCCCCGGCGGACGCAGCGAAATGTGCACCCAGCCGGCGTTGGGGCCCTTGCGCGGGTCGTAGCACTCGCAGATCACCTGGTCGAAATCGGCCAGATTGTCGGCCGCCCAGCGCGCCAGTTCGAGCGTCGGCACGCCGGGCAGTTCGATGTCGCAGGCGCAGCCCTGGGTGTGCTGGCTGGTGCTGATCCAGCTCGCCGGGCGGTTTTTGAGCACCCGCTCCAGCGCCTGGCTGCGAAACACGCTGTTGGGCGAATAGCCCAGCCCGAAGTGGTCGCGGATCGGCTGCATCACCTGGCGCGCCAGATGCACCGCCGCCTGCAACTGCGCGTCGGTCGAAAAGCCGTTGTCGATGCCGCGCCGGTCGGCCAGCGTGGAGGTGGTCAGCTCGTAGAGGCGGAAATTGGCGCTGACCTGATCGCGCGGCCCCAGATCGGCGGCCAGCGTGAAGGTTTCAAGGGGATCGCCGGAACGGTCTTTCATCGCAATATCTCCCTGTGCGCGCTCACAGCGCCGCCCGAATGTCGGCCAGCGCATCGCGCAGCGGCTTGCGCGCACCGCTGCTCAAGGCGATGACGAAATCCAGATGTTCGACCACCGAGGTCCGTTCGCGCGGGCTGGCCCCGCGCGCCAGCGCGCGGCGGTACAGCGCGCCGATCGCCGCCGCCTGCTCGGCGACCTGACGACCCCGCGGCGGCCGCGCGAGCAAGCGCACCAGCGCGCAGTCGGCCTCGCCCAGCGCATCCCACAGGTTCGGATTGTCGGCATTGCGCCGCCGCGTCACGTCGATCAAGGCGTCGCAGTCGCCCACCAGCGCGTCGTCGGCGCCGTGCGCCTTGTCGGCCAGCCCGGCCAGCACCCGCGCCATCGCCCAGTTGGTGAACGCGTAGGCCGAATGCTCGCCGCTGGCGGCCTGCTCGGCGTCCATCGCCAGCCGGTAGTAGTTGCCCATGTTGATCAGCGCCTCCAGCCGTGGCGCGGGCACCTCGTGCAGCCACGCCAGCCGCTTGCAGGCGCTGCCAAGCAGGCTGTAGCGCTCGGCCGTGGGCGCGCGCTGGCAGATCAGGTCGAGCTCGTTGATGGCGCCCTCGATGCGCGCCACCAGCGTGCCGCGCTGGGTCTCGTCGGCAGGCCCGACCTGGCGCAGCTGCGCCCAGGTCTGGCCCGCCAGCCGCACCTTGAAGTTGGCGCACTGCTCGACTGCGCGCACCGGGCAGTCACCGACGTCGTAGCGCATTGCCTTTTCCAGCCAGTCGATGGCTTCCGCGTAGGCCCCGGTCTCGCCCCACGCAAAGCCCACCGCGGCCGCCACGTCGGCGCGGCGCAGCCAGGCATCGCGCACGTCTTCGGGCGCCCGCGCGATCACCCGCCCGATGCCCTCGCGCATGTACACCAGCTTGCGCGGATCGTCGCCTTCACGCTTGATCTGCATGCGCGTCCATTCGAGATGATTGCCCAGCTCGACCACCAGCTCGGACGGCGCGTAGAACGGCTCCGGCGGACGCCGCACCGGCGCCGAGCCGTCGGCGCGCAGGCGGTAGCTCGGGTCGCCGTAGCACTGATAGGCGCCCCAGGTATTGATGCCGGGGTAGTTCACCCACACCGCTTCGCGCGCCGCGCGCACGGCCTCGCCAAAGGCCTCGCCGGCCAGCAGATGGGTGTAGAAACTGCTCGCGAACGCGGTGGCCGCGCCGTCGTCCACGGCCCAGCCGGCGGCGATCACGGCCTTGACGCCCATCTCGACGAACTCGACCGCCAGGTTGGCCGCCAGGGCGTTGAAGCGGGTCGATTCGCGCAGCTGGGTCTTGCCCAGATGACAGCAGTTGATGAACACCACCTCCGGCACCCAGCGCATCTGGCGCACATCGCCGGGCGTGAGGAAGGTCTTGTGCCCGATCGCCATCCCCGACACATAGCGCGGCGCATCCTTGCTGCCGACGTTGAATTCATGCTCGCCGTGACCGGCCAGATGCAGGATGCGCCAGGTGTCGCGGTGCAGCCCGGAGAGGATCGCGTCGGCCGGTTCGGCGATGCTGTCGAGCACATCGAAGCCGCCCG
>JAGRFO010000058.1 GCA_020446005.1 Rhodocyclaceae bacterium
TTTTTCTCCGAATGATACGATCGTTTCTAATATTCGTGATTCACACAACGGACGGCAGCAAGGTTCTATTGGACGATCAGCGGATGTTGCCGCTAATGTGAGATACAAGCACTCAATGGAAGTGTTGGCTCGGGCAATGCAAGATGTTCGGATAGCGCGCGACGAAGGCTGGATTGCTACTTTTATGTCTGAGCAGATAAATCAAAGCTCCCCGAGCCGCTGATTGTATGTACTTATACGTCATGTGCTGGGACGTATGCACAATAGATATGTGAAGCGTGATTGCTGCTGTGTGTGCTGATACACGGTAATACCTTGGCCGTTGCGGCATCCGGCATGTCCGGCGAAGCCCTTGATCTGTACCCGCTTGATCACACCAACAGTTTCAGACTGCTGTGCCGTTGTTGTTATGGCAAGCATGGGGGTGTGGCGGAAAGGGGCGTACGGCACTTGGGGTGCTGTCACCGACTGAAACGAAAAAGGGCTGCCAATTGTTGGCAACCCTTTGTATTCTTTGGCTCCCCGACCTGGGCTCGAACCAGGGACACACGGATTAACAGTCCGTTGCTCTACCGACTGAGCTATCGGGGAACTCAGTGAGTCGCGAATTATAGAAATCGACCTATCCGCTGTCAACGTGTTTTTGTGCCAGAATGCCATATGGCTGAAGGTGGTTGAAGGGTCTGAACGGGAATGATCGATGAGCTTTGAAGAAACCGTCTATCGCAAGACCGAAGAGGGCGAGGCGCGGGCGCGTCAGCCTCGTTCGATCAATTCCCATGAGCTGCGCGCGACCCTGCTGCTGGTGGATGGGCGCTTGTCGGTGCGAGAGCTCAAGCGTCGTTTCGGGACCTCGCTGGCGATTGATACGGCGGTGACGGAGCTGGTCCGTTCAGGCTGGATCACTCCGCTCGACGGCTCGGCCGATCCGGCGGTCAGCTTTGACTTCGTTGAATCCCCACCGGTGGTCAAGTCGTCGGCAGAAGCTGAAGCCGTTGAGCCCCCGGCAGATGACACGGCGGAGGATTCCGATGCCTTGTTCGATCTGGAAGCCCAGTTGCAGGAAGAGGCCGTCATTGCCAAGGCTGCCGCGGAAGAAGTGGCGCCAGCGGTCGTTGCAAAGGCTGTGACACCTTCGCCAGAGCCAGAGATGCCGGTCGAGGCGGTGATAGAGAAAGCAGCCCCGCCAGCGGATGACGTCGCGGCGCGCCGCGAGCCGACGATCGTGACCGCGTTCACCAGCCCAGCGCCAGCGAAGATTGCCGAACCTGCGCCAGTGCCGCCTGTGCCGGTCGAGCCCGTTGCCGCCGACGAGGCGCCAGCCGTCGAGGATGCCCCGGTCGTCGAAGAGGCTCAGGTTGCCGAAGAAGCACAGGTTGCCGAAGAAGCACAGGTTGTTGAAGAAGCACAGGTTGTTGAAGAAGCCCCGGTCGAGCCGCTGCCCGTCAAACCCTCGCGGGCGCCATCGCCGCCGTCCTACGCTGGTCCTACGCTGGCGGACCGCTCGCGTGGCGGGGCGATTGCCACACGTTTTTTCATCGGACGCTTGCTGCGCGGGGTGCTGCCGGGGCTGGCGATTCTGGCCGTTGCAGCACTGCTGGTGACGGCCTTCCTGCTGCCAGAGCGGCATCGTCCGGATGTTGAGGCGCGGCTGGCCGAGCAACTTGGCCATGCGGTTACTTTCGGCGAATCGCGGGTCTCCTTCGTCGGCGGGGGGAGCCTGCAGCTGAGCGATCTTCGCGTGCCTGCACTGGCTTCGATCAAGGCGACAAACGTTTATCTGCATCCCGACTGGCAGGCGTCCATGCGCGCCATGGAGTGGCGCTTCAAGGTGCGGGTGGACGGCTTGCGGGGTGCGCCGGCCGATCTGTCGGCCTTGCTGAAGACCGACCTGATGCGCGGGCCGGTGGCCGAGTTGTCCTTGACCAATGCGGTGCTCGAACTCGGCAACGATGCCTGGGGCGGCTATTCCGGTCAGCTGTCGGCGATCGAGGCGGGGGCGCATCGCGTCACGCTCAAGGATGCGGCCGGCGCGGTGACGGCGACGGTCTCGCCAGACGAGGGCGCACTGGCGCTGGATGTGATCGCCGTCTCGCGGCCGCTGCCGGTGTTCTCCGAAATTCCTCTGGATACCTATCAGTTGCTTGCCAAGGTCAGTGAAGCGCAAATTGAAGTGACTCAATTTGGGGCCAGTGCGATGGGTGGAAAACTCACCGCGACGGGTGCCGCCAGCTGGTCTCAGGCGGGGAGCGCGCGAGTTGATGCGAAGCTTGAGCTGGGCGGCGTGGACGCGACGCAGCTGCTCAAGGAGCTGGGATCGCAGCTGCGGCTGTCGGGCGCCTTGAGCGGGACTTTCTCGGTGGCCGGGCAGAGCGTGAACCTGTCGCAGATTCAACGGGCCGAGCTGCTTGAAGGCAGATTCTCGATTGTCACCGGGACGCTTGCCGGTTTCGATTTCGGCGCGGCGCTGCGTGAACGCGGCACGGGGAAAATCCAGGGCGGCGAGACCCGTTTCGACACCTTGGCCGGTTCGATGACGGTGGGTGAGAAAGGCGTGGATGTGAGCATCAGCGCGCTGGATGCTGGTGCTCTCGATGGTCGCGGTCAGTTGCTGATCGGGCTGCAGGATGAGCTGTCGGGTCGCGTCAGCGCCTCGGTGAGCGCCGGCGGGCGGCGGGTGCGGTTGCCGGTGGATATCTCAGGTTCGCTGACCGCGCCGGTACTTGAAGTGCGTCTGCCGGACCCACCACCGCCGCCACCCCCGGCCGAGACGACCGCGCTTGAAACCAGCGTGCAGGAAGCCGAGCCCCCGATCACCTTGGAAGGGGCGGTTGAGGTGCCCGTCCAACCCGGCGACTTGCGATAACCGGTGTTGCATGAAAAACAAACGGCGCCACGGCGCCGTTTGTTTTTGTGGCGGGCGGCGCGTCAGCCCTTGACGACCACGCCAATCGCCTGAGCCACGGCGTCGATGTTCTTCGAGTTCAAGGCTGCCAGGCAGATGCGTCCGGAGGAGACGGCGTAGATGCCGAAGTCCTGCTTGAGGCGCTCGACCTGCTCGACGGTGAGGCCGGTGAAGGAGAACATGCCGCGCTGGCGGACGACGAAGGAGAAGTCCTGGGTGACGCCGGCGGCGGCGATCTTGTCGACTAGCATCGCGCGCATGGTGCGGATGCGCTCGCGCATGCCGGCCAGTTCGTCTTCCCACTGCGCGCGCAGCGCCGGATCGGTGAGTACCGCGGCGACCACCGCGCCGCCGTGGATCGGCGGGTTGGAGTAGTTGGTGCGCACCACGCGCTTGAGCTGCGAGAGCACGCGCGCCGATTCTTCGCGGTTGTCGGTGATCGCGGTCAGTGCGCCGACGCGCTCGCCGTAGAGCGAGAACGACTTCGAGAACGAGCTGGAGACGAAGAAGGTGAGGCCGGAGTCGGCGAACATGCGCAGCGCGGCGGCGTCCTGCTCGATGCCGTCGGCGAAGCCCTGGTAGGCCATGTCGACAAACGCGACCAGATCGCCGGTGCGGATCGCTTCGATGACTTGCGCCCACTGCTCGAGGTTGAGGTCGGCGCCGGTCGGGTTGTGGCAGCAGGCGTGGAGGACGATGATCGAGCCGGCGGCAGCGGACTTGAGTCCGGCGAGCATGGCCTCGAAATTGACGCCGCGGGTGGCGGTGTCGTAATACGGGTAGGTGTCGACCTCGAAGCCGGCGGCTTCGAACAGCGCGCGATGGTTCTCCCAGCTCGGGTTGCTGATGTAGACCTTGGCGGCCGGGTTGATGCGGCGCAGGAAGTCGGCCCCGACCTTGAGCGCGCCGGTTCCGCCGAGCGCCTCGATGGTGACCGCGCGGCCGGCGTCGACCAGCGCCGATTGCGCGCCGAACAGCAGCGTCTGGACCGCCTTATTGTAAACCGCAGCGCCTTCAATGGGCTGGTAGCCGCGCGGCGGGGCATTTTTCAGCCGCGCTTCTTCAGCCGCCTTGACCGCCCCAAGCAGCGGGATCTTGCCGTTGTCGTCGTAGTACACCCCCACGCCCAGATTGACTTTGGTGGCGCGCGTGTCGGCCTGGAAAGCTTCGGTCAGGCCGAGGATCGGGTCGCGGGGCGCCATTTCTACGGCGGAAAAAATCGACGAGCTCATTGCTTCTCCATCCATGTGCGGCGAGCGTGCCGCGGGGGTCAGGTTGCGTCGCGAATGGCGACGCGGAATAATCGAACGCTTGTGTTTACGTGATGCGCCCTGCTTTTTGAAGGGCGCGACAGGCAAAAATTCTAGCATGTCAGACCCCACGCCACCGGCCCGGATTGTCAGCTTCGAGGGCAGCCCGTTCCGCCTCCATCAGCCCTTTGTGCCGGCCGGCGATCAGCCGCAGGCGATCGAGCGGCTGGTGGAAGGCATCGGCGACGGGCTGATGCATCAAACCCTGCTCGGGGTGACCGGCTCGGGCAAGACCTACACCATGGCCAACGTGATCGCGCGCTGCGGCCGCCCGGCGATCGTGCTGGCGCACAACAAGACGCTGGCGGCGCAGTTGTATTCCGAATTCCGCGAGTTTCTGCCGGAAAACGCGGTCGAGTATTTCGTGTCGTACTACGACTACTACCAGCCCGAGGC
>JAGRFO010000059.1 GCA_020446005.1 Rhodocyclaceae bacterium
TAACCGTCTGAGCTACATCACCACGCAGCCGGCCATGATACGGAAGTGATGGGATGTGCGTCAACACCGGGCGGCCCGGCCCCAAGCGCGGGTCGAGGTGTGAGCCGGGATGATTTGACGTGTCGAATCAGGTGCTTGCATTGACATTTTTGGGGGGGTCGGCGAACATTTGCGCCTTATTGGCTCTTGTGTTCGCGCTTCGCGCGGCGCGTTTCAGGTTTCGTCTTGATCTCTCGCCTGTTTCTTGTGTGGGCTGTCTTTGCGGCCAGTGTGCTGGGGTCGCCGGTGGCGGCGCAGTCCTTGCGTCAGCTGCCTTCCGATCTGGTGTTGACCACCATGGTGGCGCAGGGTGCGTCGACGGTGGTGCTGGGGGAGCGTCAGGTGCGCTTGTCTCCGGCGGCGCAGGTGCGCGGGGCGAATAATTTGATCGTCTTGCCGGCCAGTCTGTACGGCACCTTCCGGGTCGGCGTGAAAGCCGATGTGCAGGGCATGGTGCATCGCATCTGGATTCTGAGCGACGCGGAGTGGGCGGCCTTGCGTCCGGGGAATTGAGCGAAGTGGTGACGAAGAAGGTTTTCATCCGCACTTTCGGGTGCCAGATGAACGAGTACGACTCGGACAAGATGGTGGACGTGCTGGGGGCGCAGGGCGGTCTGGTGAAGACCGATTCGCCGGAAGAGGCGGACGTCATCCTGTTCAACACCTGTTCGGTGCGCGAGAAGGCGCAGGAGAAGGTGTTCCACGATCTGGGCCGGGTCAAGCATCTCAAGCAGCGCAATCCGGATCTGATCATCGGCGTGGGCGGTTGCGTGGCGAGCCAGGAGGGCGACGCCATCGTGCAGCGCGCGCCCTACGTGGATCTGGTGTTCGGGCCGCAGACCCTGCATCGCTTGCCGCAGTTGATCGCCCAACGTCGGGCGTCGGGGCGTTCGCAGGTCGACATTTCTTTCCCCGAAATCGAAAAATTCGACGCCATGCCACCGGCGCGGGTGGAGGGGGCGAGCGCTTTCGTGTCGATCATGGAGGGCTGCTCCAAGTACTGCACTTTCTGCGTGGTGCCCTACACCCGCGGCGAAGAGGTGTCGCGCCCGCTCGACGATGTGCTGACCGAGGTGGCGACGCTGGCCGCGCAGGGGGTGAAGGAGATCACCTTGCTGGGGCAGAACGTGAATGCCTGGTGCGGGGCGATCACCCGCAACGGCGGGGAGGTCGGCGACTTTGCGTTTTTGCTCGAATGCGTCGCCGACATTCCCGGCATCGAGCGGCTGCGCTACACCACCTCGCATCCGCGCGAGATGACGCCGCGCATCATCGAGGCCTACGCAAAGATTCCGGCGCTGGTCTCACACCTGCATCTGCCGGTGCAGTCGGGGTCGGACCGGGTGCTGGCGGCGATGAAACGCGGTTACACCGCGATCGAGTATAAGTCGCTGGTGCGCAAGCTGCGCGCGGTGCGGCCCGATCTGTCCTTGTCTTCCGATTTCATCGTCGGCTTTCCGGGCGAGAGCGAAGCGGAGTTCGAAAAAACCATGCGGCTGATCGACGAGGTGGGTTTCGACACCTCCTTCAGCTTCGTCTACAGCGCGCGGCCGGGCACCCCGGCGGCCGATCTGGACGACCCGGTGCCGCAAGTCGAGAAGCTCAAGTGGCTGTCGCGGCTGCAAAAGCGCATCGACGAGCAGGCGCAGGCGATCAGCCAGGCGATGGTCGGGCGGGTCGAGCGGATTCTGGTCGAGGGGCGCTCCAAGAAAAGTGCGGATGAACTCGCCGGACGCACCGCCAACAATCGGGTGGTCAATTTTGCCGGTGGTGAGCGCCTGATCGGTCAGTTTGTGGACGTGACCATCACCGCCGCCTTGCCGCACAGCCTGCGTGGCGACATCGTGACCCGGGAACGCTGAGTGGCGCGCACCATCGAGGCCGTGCTCGAACCGGTCGACAACGCGCGACTGGCCAACCTGTGTGGCACGCTGGACGAGAATCTGCGCCAGATCGAGGCCGCCTACGACATCGCGATCGCCCGCCGCAGCGAGCATTTCAGCCTGCACGGCCAACCCGCCCAGACCCAGCGCGCGCTCAAGGCGCTGCGTCACTTTTATGCGCAGGCAGACGTTCACCTCAGTGTCGAAGACATCCAGCTCGGGCTGATCGAATTGGCCAACGCGGGGGAAGCCGGCCCCGGCGCGCCGGCGCTGCTCACCCGCAAGGGCGATCTGCATGGTCGCACCCCGCGTCAGACCCAGTACCTGCGCCAGATCCAGGACTACGACATCACCTTCGGCATCGGCCCCGCCGGTACCGGCAAGACCTATCTGGCGGTGGCCAGCGCGGTCGATGCGATCGAGCGCGAGCATGTCGAGCGCATCATCCTCACCCGCCCGGCGGTCGAAGCCGGTGAGCGGCTCGGCTTTCTGCCCGGCGATCTCAGCCAGAAGGTCGATCCCTATCTGCGCCCGCTGTACGACGCGCTCTACGACCTGCTCGGCTTCGAGCGGGTCGGCAAGCTGTTCGACAAGGGCGCGATCGAGATCGCGCCGCTGGCCTTCATGCGCGGGCGCACCCTCAATCACGCCTTCATCATCCTCGACGAGGCGCAGAACACCACGCCGGAGCAGATGAAAATGTTCCTCACCCGCATCGGCATCGGCGCCAAGGCGGTGGTGACCGGCGATCTGACCCAGGTCGATCTGCCACATGGCAACCGCAGCGGCCTGCGCGAGGCGGTCAATGTGCTGGCCAACGTGCGCGGCATCGCCTTCACCGAGTTTCTCAAGGAAGACGTGGTGCGCCATCCGCTGGTCGCGCGCATCGTCGAAGCCTACGAGGTGATGGGACGGCGGCGCGAAAAAGCCCGCGCCAGACACGACAAGGAAACGCCGCATGGCGAGCCAGACTGAGCGCCCGGTATTCCACGCCATCGACGCCAACGGCCAGGCGCGCGCGCTCAAGGCCGAGGCGCTGGAGCTGCGCTGGCCGGACGGCCGCCGGTTGAGCCTCTCGCTGCCGGCCTCGGCGTGGGGCGATCTTGAACTGCACGCCGAGGCGGCCGACGGGACGCCGGTCACGCTGGTGAAACCTTCGGCCTGCAATCTGCTCACCGTGCGCGTCGACGTGTTGCACGATGCGCAGGACGCCGATGCCGGCGCGCCGGCGGTGCATCTCGAACTGGACGTCCAGAACGCCGTCCCCAAAGCCGAAGACAGCAAGGCCGTGCGGCCCAAGAAGCGCCAGATCCGGGCTTGGGTGGCGGCCGCCCTGAGCCGTGACGCGGCGCTCGCCGTGCGCCTGGTCGGCGAGGACGAAGCGCGCGCCTTGAACCGCGATTTCCGCGGCAAGGACTACCCCACCAACGTGCTCACCTTCATCTACGATGAAACCGGCGACACGCTCAATGGCGATCTGGTGATCTGCCTGCCGGTGGTGCTGCGCGAAGCGCAGGCGCAGGGCAAGACGGTGGCCGCCCATTTTGCCCACCTGGTGGTCCACGGGGTGCTGCACCTGCAAGGGTTCGACCACGAAAACGATGACGAAGCGCAGGCGATGGAAGCGCGCGAGTCCGACATTCTTGAGGGTCTTGGTTTTGCCAATCCATACGATGAAGTTTGAACCGCGCCGGTCGGCTCGCCGCCTGCGCGCCGCCGCAACGGCCGGTGTGCCGGGGGGGCGCCGGCATGGATAACCCCCCGCCGAGTCGCCCGGGATTGCTCGAACGCATCTCGTCCTTGCTCTCGCCCGAGCCGGAAGACCGCGACGAGCTGATCGCGCTGCTGCACTCGTCCTTCGAGCGCAACCTCATCGACGCCGACGCGCTGTCGATCATCGAGGGCGCGCTGCAGGTCTCCGACATGCAGGTGCGCGACGTGATGATCCCGCGCGCGCAGATCGACTTCGTGCATCTGGACGATCCGGTCGACGACATCGCGGCGGTGGCCGTCGACACCGCCCACTCGCGCTTCCCGGCGGTGGGCGAGAACCGCGACGACGTGGTCGGCATCCTGATGGCCAAGGACCTGCTGCGTTACTTCGCCGGCCGCGAGACCGACCTGCGCGACATGCTGCGCCCGGCGGTGTTCGTGCCCGAATCCAAGCGTCTCAACGTGCTGCTGCGCGAGTTCCGGGTCAGCCGCAATCACATGGCGATCGTGGTGGACGAGTATGGCGGGGTGGCCGGGCTGGTGACCATCGAGGACGTGCTCGAACAGATCGTCGGCGACATCGAGGACGAATTCGATTTCGACGAGGTGGAGGACAACATCCGCCTCGACCACCATGGCCGCTACCGGGTCAAGGCGGTGACCGAGATCGAGGACTTCAACGAAGCCTTCGGTCGCCACTTCGACGACGAGGAATACGATACCGTCGGCGGCCTGGTGATCCGCCATCTCGGGCGCCTGCCCAAACGCGGCGAGGTGGTCGTCATCGACGGCATCCGCCTGCAGGTGCTGCGCGCCGACAGCCGGCGGGTGCACACCTTGCTGGTCGACGTGCCGCCCGCGGCTCCGGCGCCGGCGCAAGACTGATCGGCCGGATGCGTCCGCGCCTGCTTGCCGCGGCCATGCTCGCGGGGGCCGCCTCGGTCCTTGCCTTCGCCCCGTTTCAGCTCTTCCCCGCCGCGCTTTTCAGTCTCGCCGTGCTGTTCGGCCTGCTCGCCCGCGCGACGCGTAGCGGGGAGGGTTTTGCGATCGGGCTGGCGTGGGGATTGGGCGCGTTCGTGGCCGGCGTGTCGTGGCTGTATGTCGCCCTCAACCGCTTTGGCGGCATGCCCGGGCCGGTCGCGGCGCTGTGCATCTTTCTTTTTGCCGCCTATCTGGCGCTGTGGCCGGCGCTCGCCGGCGCGGCCTTCGTTCGGTTCAAATCAGGCCGCGCCTGGCGTGATGGACTGCTTGCCGGCGGGCTGTGGACCTTGACCGAATGGCTGCGCGGCTGGGTGCTCACCGGCTTCCCGTGGCTCGCCATCGGTTACTCGCAAACTCCGCCCAGCCCGCTGGCCGGCTATCTTCCCTTGCTCGGCGTGTATGGCGTGAGCGCGCTGGTGGCGATCCTCGGCGCCGGGCTCGGCATCATGCTGCCCAAGGGGGCGGGGCGGCTGATGCCGTGGTCGGTGGCCTGCGCGCTGGTGCTCGGTGGCGGCGTTGTGCTGCGCGGCCAGACGTGGACCGTGCCGACCGGTGCGCCGGTGTCGGTGGCGCTGGTGCAGACCAACGTCGCGCAGGATCTCAAGTGGGCGCCGCTGCGCCTGCGCGAGTGGCTCGACCTCAACCTGCAACTGGTGCGCCGCCATCCGGCGCAGATCGTGGTGCTGCCGGAGTCGGCGGTGCCGATGCTGGCCGACCGCCTGCCGGAAGACTATCTGCCGCAACTGGCGGCGATCGCCGCCCGGGGCGGTGGCGATGCCATCGTTGGCCTGTTCGTGCGCGATCCCGAGGGACGGATCTTCAACGCCGCGCAGTCGCTCGGTGCCAGCCCGCCGCAGGCATACGCCAAGCAGCATCTGGTGCCCTTTGGCGAGTACTCGCCGCCTGCCTTCGGCTGGTTCTATCGCTTGGCCCGGATTCCCATGTCCGACCAGAGTCCGGGTGCGCCGGACCAGCCGCTGATGGCGCTGGCCGGACAGCGGTTGGCGCTCAACATCTGCTACGAAGACGCCTTTGGCGACGAAATCCGCCGCCGTGCCGGCGACGCCACGGTGCTGGTCAATCTCTCCAATCTGGCCTGGTACGGCGATTCCTTCGCCCAGCCGCAGCACCTGCAGATTGCGCGGGTGCGGGCGATCGAGAGCGGCCGGCCGATGCTGCGCGCCACCAACACCGGCATGACCGCGTCGATCGACCCGACGGGCAGGGTCGACGCGGTGCTGCCTCCGTTTACCCGCGGCGTGCTGGAGGTGTCGGTGCAGGGGATGCGCGGCGAGACGCCGTATTTGCGCTGGGGCGACCGGCTGGCGCTGGGTCTGGCGGTGGTGTGCCTGGTGCCCGCGCTGATGCGGCGGCGGGCTGTGACGGGCTGATTGCGCAAAAAGCGCGCCGCCGGTTTCGTCATCGCGTGTTTAGTCAGTAAAATCGGCGTTTTGCCATGCTCGCGGCGCCCTCCGGCGCTGCCACATCGATGACCGCGAACCCCCCGACGTTTCAAGAAGTGATCCTCCGCCTGCAGAAGTTCTGGGGCGAACACGGCTGCGTGCTGCTCCAGCCCTACGACCTCGAGGTCGGCGCGGGCACCTCCCACACCGCCACCTTCCTGCGTGCCATCGGTCCCGAGCCCTGGAATGCGGCTTACGTGCAGCCGTCGCGCCGCCCCAAGGACGGCCGTTACGGCGAGAACCCCAACCGGCTCCAGCACTACTACCAGT
>JAGRFO010000060.1 GCA_020446005.1 Rhodocyclaceae bacterium
ATCGACTGGTGGACGTGCATGCCGGAGCCGTTGTCGCCGACGATCGGCTTGGGCATGAAGGTGGCGGTTTTGCCGTACTGGTGGGCCACGTTGTGCACGATGTACTTGAGCACCTGGGTCCAGTCAGCGCGCTGGGTCAGGGTGCTGAACTTGGTGCCGATCTCGCACTGGCCGGCGTTCGCCACTTCGTGGTGATGCACTTCGCAGGGCACCCCGCTGGCTTCCAGCGCCAGCACCATCGCGGCGCGGATGTCGTTGAGGCTATCGACCGGCGGGACCGGGAAGTAGCCACCCTTGACGCGCGGACGGTGGCCGGTGTTGCCGCCTTCGAACTTCTCGGCGGTGGACCAGGCGGCCTCTTCCGAGATGACCTTGCTGTAGACGCCGGACATGTCGACGCTCCACTCCACCGCGTCGAAGATGAAGAATTCGGGTTCCGGACCGAAGTAGGCGGTGTCGCCGATGCCGGAGCTCTTCAGATAGGCCTCGGCGCGCTTGGCGATGGAACGCGGGTCGCGGTCGTAGCCCTTGCCGTCGGACGGCTCGATCACGTCGCAGGACAGCACCAGGGTGGTTTCGTCGAAGAACGGGTCGATGTAGGCGGAGCTGGCTTCCGGCATCAGGATCATGTCGGAGGCCTGGATGCCTTTCCAGCCGGCGATGGAGGAGCCGTCGAACGGGTGGCCGTGCTCGAAATGCTCTTCTTCAAAGGCGGACACGGGCAGACCGACGTGCTGCTCCTTGCCGCGGGTATCCGTAAAACGCAGGTCAATGAAGCGAACTTCATTTTCCTCGATCATCTGCATGACATTCTCAGGACTCATGGCCACTCCTCACTCCTAATAGATAAGGCAATCAAAAAAGCTTGCCGCGCACGGCAATCAGCGGGATCAGACAAAGCAGGTATCATGCCACCGCCAGATCGGCCGCCAACGGAAAAAACCACCCCGGCAGGCGGGGATACAACCGAATCACACCACGCTTCATGCACGCAAAAGGTGCATCAAATCGACGATGCACCACTACAGTGCAACCGTCATGTGCAGACGCACGCTGCGCACCCCCGGCAGGCCTTGCAAGCCCTCACGCAACCGGGCATGCAACCGTTCTGCTTCAGGCACCTCGACCAACGGGTAGAACACTTCGACCTCTACCCGGCCGCCCAGATAATGCACCAGTACGCGCGCCGGCGCCGGAAACCCGTCGCCCAGCAGCGCTTGCACCTTGTCGAGCAACTCCGCCCGCTCGGGCACACCCCCGACCGGCGGCGTCATCCCGTCCAGATCGTCCTCGGCATCGACGTGCACCAGCACATCGTCCACCTCGGGGTGCCGGGCACAGACCCGCCGACGCACCGACTCGGCGATGTGATGGCCCTCCGACACCGTGATCCGAGGATCGACCTGCACATGAGCATCGCACAATACACGATGTGCCATGCGCCGGGTGCGCAACTGATGCCCGCCAACCACCCCGGGGGTGGCGTTGATGGTCGCTCGAATGCGCTCGACCAACTCGGCCGACGCCGCCGTATCGATCAACTCGCGGATGGCGGCGTAGGCCAGCATGAGCCCCATGCGCAGGATCATGAAGCCCACCAGCGCCGCGGCCAGCGGCTCGACGAAGCGGTAACCATACAGTCCGCCGCCAATGCCAACCGCCACCACCAGCGACGAAGCGGCATCGGTGCGCGCGTGCCAGGCATTGGCTTCGAGCATGCGCGAGCGCAGCCGCCGGCTGGCCGCCATGGTGTAGCGAAACAAGGTCTCCTTGGCGATCAGCGTTCCGAGCGCCGTCCACAGCGCGGCCGGATGCAGCGCCGGCAGCGTCCCGGCGGACTGGATCCTCACCCCGGCGCTCCACAGAAAACCGGTCCCGACACCGCACAGGATCAGCCCGAGAAACATCGACACCACGGTTTCGATCCGGTCGTGGCCGTAGGGATGGTCCGCGTCGGCCGGGTCAGCCCCCTTGCGCGCGGCGAACAGCACCATCGCATCGGTGAGCAGGTCGGAGAACGAATGCACCGCGTCGGCGACCAGACTGAAAGCGTTGGCGAATACCCCCACCACGACTTGCAACACGCTCAGCACGAGGTTGGTCGCCATCGCCACCAGGGTCACCCGCTGCGCCTCGCGGGCGCGCGCCGCGTCGTTGGCGGCGGCTTGGGCACTGCGCTTGATTGCTTCGCCAGTCATGGCCGAACCGGTATACTTGTGGGTCCGTCATTCTAGCCGGATCGCCCTCATGGGAACATTGACCGACATCCTGTCCCTGGCACGAGAACGTGCACAAACTCTGCACCTGCCCTACGAAGGCGCGCTGACGCCGGCGGAGGCTCATCAGGTGTGGCAGCTCGCCCCCGGCGCGCGACTGGTCGACGTGCGCACCCGCGCCGAGTGGGACTGGGTCGGGCGCATCCCCGGCGCGGTCGAGATCGAATGGATGAGCTATCCGGGCAACCAGCCCAACCCGCATTTCGTCACCCAACTCAAGAAACAGGTCGATCCCGAATCGCTGGTGCTGTTCATCTGCCGCAGCGGGGCCCGATCGTCAAACGCCGCGCGCCTCGCCACCGAGAATGGCTTCACCGACTGCTACAACGTGCTCGAAGGCTTCGAAGGCGACAAGGACGCCAACGGCCAGCGCAACCGCATCGGCGGGTGGCGCAAGGCCGGCCTGCCCTGGCAGCAGGGCTGAGCACATGATTTGAAGTTTCGTTACACCGCGGCGGGCACTGCAACCCCCACGCCGCCGGCGCGGTCTGACCCCCGCCACCGTCACAAGGACACGCCATGGAAGTCGCCACCATCAGCTTCGACCGCTTCAACATCCTCAAGGACGAAGAAGCCCAGGCACGCATCCGCGCCGCCCGCGCAAAACTCGGCGACAAGGCGGTGCTGCTGTGCCACCACTATCAGCGCGCCGACGTGTACCAGCACGCCGACCTCACCGGCGATTCGCTCAAGCTGGCCAAGCTGGCGGCCCAGACCGACGCCGAGTACATCGTCTTTTGCGGCGTGCACTTCATGGCCGAGGTGGCCGACATTCTCTCCAGCGACCGGCAGATCGCGATTCTGCCCGACCTCGCCGCCGGCTGTTCGATGGCCGACATGGCCAACCTCGCCAAGGTCGAGCGCTGCTGGCGCGAACTGAGCGAAGTGCTCGGCACGCCGGACGAGACCATCACCCCGGTCACCTACATCAACTCGGCGGCCGACCTCAAAGCTTTCTGCGGCGAGCACGGCGGCATCGTGTGCACCTCCACCAACGCGCCGATCATCCTCGACTGGGCGTTCAAACAGCGCGACAAAGTGCTGTTCTTCCCCGACCAGCACCTCGGCCGGTGGACTGGTTACAAAAAGGGCATCCCGCTCGAGGACATGGTGGTGTGGGACCCGGACCTCGAATACGGCGGCCTGACCCCGGAACAGATCAAATCGGCCAAAATCCTGCTGTGGAAGGGTCACTGCTCGGTGCATCAGATGTTCCAGGAGAGCCACATCCGGCGCTGGCGCATGCAGCATCCGGACGGCCTCGTCATCTCTCACCCCGAAAGCAATCTCGAGGTGTGCAAGGCCTCCGATTTCGTCGGCTCCACCGAATTCATCCTCAACACCATCACCGCCGGCGCGCCGGACACGCGCTGGCTGGTGGGCACCGAGCTCAACCTGGTCAGCCGGCTGGCCGAGGAGATGAAACCGCAGGGCAAGATCGTCGAGTTCATGGCGCCCACCGTGTGCATGTGTTCGACCATGCAGCGCATCGACCCGCAACATCTGGCGTGGACGCTGGAGAATCTGGCCGAAGGCCAGGTGGTCAACCGGATCGCCGTCCCTGCCCACGAAGCCGCGCTTGCCAAGGTCGCGCTCGACCGCATGCTCACCGTCTCCTGACCCACGCCGCGCGGCAAACCAAAAGCGGCGCCTGCATCGGCGCCGCTTTTGGTTGACACCCCCGCTCAGACCTGGAAGCGGTCCACCGACGCCTTGAGCGCGTTGGACAAGGTGCGCAAGGATTCCGCCGCCTCGGCGGTATGCCCCACCGCCACCGCGTTCTCGTCGGTCGCACGCGCAATCTGTTCGACGTGCTGGGCAATGCTCTGACTGACGCTGGTCTGCTCCTTGACCGAGCTGGAGATCTCGGCCATCCCCTGCGCCGCCCGGGTGGCCGAATCGCCGGCCGCGGTCATGATGCCGTTCATGTCCTCGAGATGGGTCTTGCCGGCATCCAGCGCGACTGTTCCCTGCGTGACCGCGGTCTCCACCGACTTGGACTGCTCGGCCAGCGACGCCGTCACCTGATCGATCTCCCGCGCCGCGGTGGCCGATTTCTCGGCCAGCTTGCGCACCTCGTCGGCCACCACCGCGAAGCCGCGCCCCTGCTCGCCCGCACGCGCCGCCTCGATGGCGGCGTTCAAGGCCAGCAGGTTGGTCTGCTCGGCGATCTCGGTCACCTGCCCGGTCATGTGCTCGATGCTGCGCGTGCGCGCCACGAACTCGGTCACCGACTCGGCAATCGCATGTACCGCCTTTTCGGTGCGCGCCAGCTCGGCGGACAGCTCGCGCAGGGTTTTCTCGCCCTGGGTGGACTGCGCCAGATTCTCGCGCGCCAACCCGGTCACGTGGCCGGCATGATCCGCCACGGTGCTGACGCTGACCGACATCTCCTGCATCGCCGCCGCGGTCTCGGCGGCCGCATCCACCTGCGTGCTGGAGGCCGTGCGCACCTTTTCGGCCGCCGTGCTCAGTTGCAGGGCCGCGCCATCGACCGCCTCGGCATTGCCACGCACCCCGCGGATGATCTCGTTGAGCGAGTCGAGCAGATGATTGAAGCTGGTCGACACCCGCGCCAGCTCGCCGATCCCCTCCGGCGCCCGCACCCGCAGATCGCCGACTTTCCAGTCATTCTTGGGCGTCTCCGGGTGACTGTTGTGACAGCCCACGCAGCCTTCCGCCATGAAGTCGCCCACCGCGTAGCGCAGCGAAAGCCGGCCGTTGATGGTCTCAACCCGGCTGAAGCGCATCTTCGGGTCCTTGTCGAGCGCGTCCAGAGCCGCTTTCTCGAAATCGTCGTAGCGCTCGGTCTTGGCGCGATGGGGAAACGGAAAGCGGCTGAACAGGCGCACCTGCATCCCTTCGTGGTCGCGCGCAATGCTCTCGCCCAAGGACTTGACCAGGGTGGCCGGCAGCGGCAGCACATTGTCGTGGTCCATGAAGTCGTAATTCAGCGTGGCGCCGGCGGTACGCGCACGCGGGACGATTTCCTTGGTGTAGAAGGTCCGCAAGGACACGATCTGGTCGGCAATTGCCGCCGCGGTATTGAGGCCGGCGGCGGTCGCCGTCTCGCTGCGCATCTGGTTGAGCAGCACCATCAGCACCGCCATCACCACCACCCCGCTGACGATCACCGGAAGCAGGAACTGACGGGCCAGGCCCAATTTGTCGAACCACCGCATGGCGCTTTCCTTTGGCCCAGCTCCGGGCAGAAATCACGATAGGGGTTCCTACGGCCGCGCCACACCCGTCTTTAGCCGATCCGGATAGACCGATCAGCGTCAGTTCAAAAAATTGATGGAGATCAACCGCGAATGAAATCGGCGATGCGCGGGTCGGCGCGCAAGGCGGCCCACTCCGCCGCCGAGGGCAGTTGCGGCCGGTCGCGCTCGGCATTGACCATGCACAAAAAACCGAGCGACTCGCCCGCCGTGGCGCGGAACTGGTGCCAGTGCCAGGCCGGAATGTGGACCAGATCGTGCGGCCCGACCTCCGTCACCCGCTCGCCCACCAGACAGCCCCCGCGCCCGCGCAGCACCATCACGGCGTGCTCGTGCGCATGGCGCTCCAGGGTGGAATGCCCGCCCGCCGCCACTTCGAAGTAACGCAACTCGCAACCCAGCGCAGCCGAGGCGAACAGGCGCTGACGGGTCACGTCCTTGAACGGCGCTTCGCCCTCGGCCTTGTAGGCCAGCAGATCGACCGCCTCCCAGCGGAAACCGGGCTGCGCCTTGCGCACGGGCTGCTCAGCCATGTGCCGCCTCCTGCCCTCTGACCGCACGCACGAAATCACCCATCGCCTGCGCGGGCGAGTCGGCCGCCAGCAAGGCGCCTCCGACCAGCAAGAGCACGTCCTCACCGTAGCTCGCGCACATCTCACCGACCCGCCCGGTCGTCATCCCGCCGGCCGGCACCGGCAGCGCCGGACGATGCCCACCGAGCGGCGCGGCCAGCGCGGCGGCGATGCGCCGACAGGTGGCGGCGTCGTAGCTGAAGCGCCCGCCATGGTTGGGGAAGATCACCATGTCTGCGCCGATCAGCCGGAACAGGGTGCCGAACAGCACCGCCGGGTCGATGCGCAGGTTGCCGCCCAACGCGGGGTGGGCGAGCACCGGCACCGCAATCTCCTCGCGCACCAGCTCCGCCACCTGAGACACCCCGAGCACCAACGGGCACAGCATCACCGCGCCCACCCCGGCATCACGGCAGACCGCCAATTGACGCTGCACCGCGCGCGGCCCGCCGGACAGGTTCGGCGCATACACGCAGCGCCCGCCGGTCTCGCGGTTGGCGGCGTCCACCGCCGCCTGAATCGCCGGCACCCGCGCGGCGAACGGCGCGCTCACCGGATCGGCCAGCCCGTGGTCGTCCTTGATCAGATGAAAACCGGCGCGCGCCGCCATCCCGGCCAGGGCCGCCAGCGCCGCCACCGAGCTGCCCACCGGCTTGAGCGCGGTGCAGGCCATCGCCCCGCGCGCCACGCCCAGCCGCTCGCGCACCCCGGCCACCCCGAAGCGCGGCCCCGGCAACGCCGGCAGGCCGTCCGGCCAGGCGACATCGACCAGACAGACATCTGGCTGCAGCGACACATTGCCGAACCACATGTTGAGGAGCTGGCCGGCGTCGTCGCCCACCGTCTCCAGCGCCAGCGCGATCCGCGCGCGAAAGTGCGACGGCCCGTCCGCCTCGATGCCCAGCACCCGCCCCATCACCGCCTCACGCACCCGCGGGTCGGTCACCGCGGCGGCCGGGCACTCCACGCTCTGCTCGCGCGCCAGCGCCTCGGCCCGCGCCGCGACAATCTCCGCCGAAGCGGCAATGCGGTACGTGACATGCATCCATTTCATGGGACTCTGGTATACCTCTTGTGCTGAATCAGTGGACGGCGCGGGCCGCGCATGACCCGGATTATGCCGTCTTTGGCCGAGGACATCCGCCCGCCGTGACCCTGCGCATCTGCACCTACAACATCCACAAGGGCTTCTCGCAGTTCAATCGCCGCATGGTAATTCACGAGCTGCGCGAGCGCCTGCGCCTGCTCAAGGTGGACATCGTTTTTTTGCAGGAAGTACAGGGCATGCACTTTCGCCACGCCATTCGCCACCCCGACTGGCCGGTCGAGCCTCAGCACGAATTCCTCGCCCGCGACATCTGGCCCTCCAGCGCCTACGGCGGCAATGCCATCTACGATCACGGCCATCACGGCAACGCCATCCTCAGTCGCTTCCCGATTCTCTCCAGCCACAATCAGGACGTATCGGACCACCGCTTCGAACGGCGCGGCCTGCTCCACTGCGAGATCGCGCCGGGCCCGAAGCGGCCGACCATCCATTGCGTGTGCGTCCATCTGGGCCTGATGGCGGGCAGCCGGCGACGCCAGATGGGTGCCCTCGCCCGGCGCATGGAAACCCTCGCCGTCCATGACGCGCCACTGCTCATCGCCGGCGATTTCAACGACTGGCGCAACCACGCCGACGCGCTGCTGGTCGAGCGCCTCGGTGTGCGCGAAGTGTTCTGCGACACCCGCGGCGCGCCGGCACGCAGTTTTCCGAGCCAGATGCCGGTGCTGCGCCTCGACCGCATCTACGTGCGTGGGCTCACCCCGCGCGACGGCCAGGTGCATTTCGGCCCGCCCTGGTCGCGCATCTCCGACCACGCCGCCCTCACCGCCGACCTGGCCTGGCCTTCGTGATCTCGTCCGAGTTGTGGCCACACTTCAGCGAGGGCAACGCGGTCACCCTGCTGGAGAACGGCGCCGAGTTCTTCCCCGCGCTGGCATCGGCCATCGACCATGCCCGCCACGAGGTGTTTCTCGAAACCTACATCTTCCGCGACGACCGCATCGGCCAAATGATCGCCGGCGCGCTGGTCCGCGCGGCCGAGCGCGGGGTCATCGTCAGCCTGCTGGTCGATGGCTTCGGCAGCCGCGACTTCGTGGCCGGCCACATGAACGCGCTGGTCGAAAAAGGCGTGCGCATGCTGGTCTACCGGCGCGAGCTCGGCCGCCTGCTGCTGCGCCGCCACCGCCTGCGGCGGCTGCATCGCAAGCTCGCCGTGATCGATGGGCGGATCGCCTTCGTCGGCGGCATCAACATCGTCGACGACCACGACTCCGCGCTACCCGAGCACCCGCGCCACGACTACGCGGTGCGGGTCGAGGGGCCGCTGGTGCGACCCATCCATGCCTCCGCCCGCCGGCTGTGGGAGCTGGTCGCGTGGGCGAGTTTCCGTCAGCGCCTGCGACTGCGCCCGAGCGCCGAAGCGCATGCCGATCCCGCCGGCAACATGCGCGCGGCCTTTGTGATCCGCGACAATCTGCGCCATCGCCGCGACATCGAGACCGCCTACCTGCAGGCCATCCACCAGGCGGAACGCGAGATCGTGATCGCCAACGCCTATTTCCTGCCCGGGCGGCGGGTGCGCAAGGCGTTGACCGCGGCGGCGGCGCGCGGCGTGGCGGTCACCATCCTGCTGCAGGGCAATGTCGAGTACGCCTTGCAGCACTACGCCACCCAGGCGCTGTATCCGGCGCTGCTGGATCGCGGCGTCCGCATTTTTGAGTACCACCGCAGCTTCCTGCACGCCAAGGTGGCGGTCATTGATGGCGAATGGGCCACGGTGGGGTCCAGCAATTTCGACCCCTTCAGCCTGCTGCTGGCGCGCGAGGGCAACGTCATCGTGCGCGATCGCGAATTCGCCGGCCAGTTGCGCGCAAGGCTCGACGCGGCGATGGCTGAGGGCGCCAGCGAGGTCGCTCCCCACGGCGGACGGCGCAAGGCGCTGCCGATCCGCGCCCTGCACTGGATCGCTTACGCGCTGGTGCGGATGGCGGTCGGCCTGTCCGGCTACGGTGGCGAGCGTCGGAACAAAGGGAAATAGCGCCGGCTCAGCCGCGCTCGATGCGCGGCGGCGGCAGCGGTCGCTTGCTGGAGATCACGCTGGTGTTCACGCCAAACCAGCCCAGTCCGCCAAACAGCCGCGCGAATTCGATCTTCACACAGCGGTCCATCACCACCTGCAGACCGGCCGCTTCGGCACGGGCCGCGGCCGCCGGACTGATGACCCCGAGCTGCATCCACAGGGTTTTGGCGCCGATCGAAATCGCCTCCTCGGCCAGCGCCGGCATCTCCTCGCTGCGGCGGAAGCAATCGATCATGTCGACCGCCACCGGCACCTCGCGCAGGCTGGGGTAACAACGCTGACCGAGCACCTCGTCGCAGGCCGGATTGACCGGGACGATGGTGTAGCCGCGCTGCTGCATGTACTGCGCGGCGAAGAAACTGGGCCGGTACCATTTGTCCGACAGGCCCACCACCGCGATCGTGCGGGTGCTGGCCAGCACCGCCCGCAAGCCTGCTGCATCATCGATCATAAATCCTCCGCGACCGTACTTCGCCCTGGCGCGGCACCCGCGCCATCGACCAGTGCGCCAGCGCCCAGTCCCACACCGCCGGCAGCGGCGCGTCGGCCAGTTCGGCCGGCGGCTGCTGCCCCAGACAGACCAGCGCATCGTAAATCAGAAGAGCGGGCGGGAAGGCATCGATCGCCCGCGCCAGCGACTGTTTCGACAACTTCTGCCCGCCGGCATCGACCACCACCGGCACGTGCGCATAGCGCGGCACGGCCACCCCGAGCGCGCGCGCGATGCAGATCTGGCGCGCCGTCGACGGCATCAGGTCGATGCCGCGCACCACGTCGGTCACCCCGGCCGCCGCGTCATCGACCACCACCGCCAGCTGGTAGGCGAACAGGCCGTCGGCGCGATGGAGGACGAAATCGCCCGCCGCCTGCGACACGTCTTCGACGATCCGCCCATGCACCCGGTCGTCGAACGCGGTCAGCCCCGCCGGCACGCGAAAGCGCCACGCCCGCGCCGCCAGCCCGGCCGGCACGCCGTTGCGGCAGGTGCCGGGGTAGAGCGTCGCCCCGTCGGCCGCGCGCGGCGCATCGGCGAGCATCTTGCGGGTGCACGCGCAGCCATACACCCACCCGTCCGCCATCAGCCGCTTGAGCGCCGCCACATAGGCGGCGTCCCGCTGATGCTGCCACACCGGCGGCGCGTCCCATTCAAAGCCCAGCCGCGCGAGGCTGGCGAGAATCGCCTCGCCCGCGCCGGCCTGGGCACGCGGACGGTCGACATCGTCGATGCGCACCAGCCAGCGTCCACCGGCGGCACGCACGTCCAGATAGCTGGCGACGGCCGCCACCACCGAGCCAAAGTGCAGCGGCCCGCTGGGGGTCGGCGCAAACCGCCCGACCGGCGTCTCAAGCACTGTCATTTCGTCATCCGCCCAACCCTTACGACGATCGGTCAATATTCATGCTGCCACATTCGGGGGATAATTTAACGACCGACGCGACCGACCCCGGATTCTCATTCTCCATGGATGGACTGCTCCACCGCCGCGCGCCTGCACGCGCACGGCCCCGCAGCATCGCCCAGCGCACCCAGAGCGAGGCGCTCGTCCTGCTCGCCCTGAACCTGCGCACCGGGATCGGCGCCGGCGTGGTCGGCACCCTCGGCGCGCTGGTGTGGCTGTGGCCCTCGATGTCGTCCCCGGTGCTGCTGCTGTGGGCCGGCGCCATCTTCGCCGGCCTGCTCGCATCAGCCTATCTGGTGCGCACCAGCGCCCAGTGGGCTCACGCGCCCGACCGGCTCGAATGGTGCCTGGCCGCCAACATGTTCTACATCGGCGCACTGTGGGGGGTGCTCCCGCTGCTGGGCGGCTACGACGCGGGCGGCAGCGCGCAGACCTTGATCATCATGCTGCTGGGGATTGTCGCCCTGGGCGGCGCCGGCATCCTGGCCCCGCGCCGGCTGGCGTTCTTTGCCTTCATCGTCCCCGAGATCGCGCCGATCCTGTTCATCCTCGCCATCGAGCCGCCGCCCGCCATGCCGCACGCGGCGCTTGCCGCCGGCATCTTTGCCGTCATGCTCGGCGCGCTCCACGAACTGTTCCACCACACCCTCAACGCCACCTTGCAACAACGCCTGACCAGCGACACCCTGGCCGCCGAACAGAGCGTGATCCTCGACAGCACCGCCGAGGCGATCGTGCTGACCCGCGGCGAGCGCCTCGTCAAATGCAACCAGCGTTTCGCCGAGCTGGTCGGCGAACCGATCGACACCTTGCGCGGCCGACCGCTGTGGCAGTGGCTGGCCGACCCCGGCGAATGGCATCACAACGCCCAACGGGCCGTGCGCGCGATGGCGGCCGGGCTGACCTTTCGCACCAAGGTGCAGGTGCGCCGCGCCAACGGTGAATTGCGCTGGATCGAGTTCAGCGCCGATCCGGTCGATCCCAAACGGCTCGACAAGGGCATCGTCTGGCTGGGTCAGGATCTGAGCTCCCGACTACGCTCGGAGGCCACCCTCCACGCGTCCGAAGAGCGCTACCGGCGGCTCATCACGCTGACCTCGGACTGGTACTGGGAGTGGGACGCCAAGCTGCGCTTCACCCACCTCAACGGCCCCGGGCTGGCGCGCGCCGGCCTGTCGCCCTCGATGTACGGCCAGACGCTGGCCACGCTGACCCACATCGCGGGGGTCAGCATCGACGGCTGGGCGGGTCTGCAGCGCCAGATCGAACGGCGCGAACCCTTCCGCGACTTCATCTGGCAGCTCAACCCCGAGGGCGAGAACGCGCGCTGGTTCTCGATGAGCGGCAACCCGACCTTCGACACCGAAGGCAACTTCGCCGGCTATCACGGCATCGGCTCGGAAGTGACCGAACAGATGCGCGGCTCGGAGCAATTCCGCCAACTGGCCTACCACGACACCCTCACCGGCCTGCCCAACCGCCGTCTGCTCGACGACCGCCTGCACCTGGCGATCGCCCAGTCCTCCCGGCGCGGCCAGCAGCTGGCGGTGATGCTGGTCGATCTGGACAGGTTCAAAACCATCAACGACACCGCCGGCCACGCCATCGGCGATCTGGTGCTGGTGGCGATCGCCCGCCGGCTGCAATCGGCCACCCGCGCCAGCGACACCGTGGCCCGGCTGGGCGGGGACGAATTCGTGGTCATCCTGCCGGACATCGAGACCGAATCGGCGGCCCGCCGGGTGGCGGACAAGATGGTCGAATCGCTGGTTGCCCCGGTCGAAGCGGACGGCAAGCACTATCGGCTCGGCGGCAGCATCGGGGTGGCGATCTACCCCGACGACGGCAACACCGCCCGCACCCTGCTGGCGCGCGCCGACGCCGCGATGTACGAAGCCAAGCGACAGGGCGGCAGCCGCCACGTGAGCCATCGCGCCACCCCCGTCACGACCGCCTAGACGTCAGCCGCTAGCCGAAGAGCGCGTGCCCCACGATGCGCGCCGCGATGCCCGCGCACGCGCCCACCGCCGCCGGCTTCCAGACCGCCCCCACCCGCCGGCCGGCCGAGATCAGCACCGCCACCCCCGGCACGTCGAAAGGCGAAATCAGCAGCCCGGCGTAGGCGTTGATGGTGTCGGCGTCGATCTGCCCGTTGCGATACATGTCATCGACCACGCCAAGCATCGCCGTGCCGCCGGCAAGGAATTTGGTCAAGGTCGGCAGGATGATGACCGGGTCGATCGACACCGCCACCAGCAGCGGGGTGAGCCATTCGGTGAGCAGCCCGAGCGCGCCGACCCGCTTGAGGCCGGCCACCGCCACCAGCGACAACACCAGCATCGGGATCGCGCCGGTGGCGATCTTGAACGCCTCGGCGCCCGCCCGGTTGATGACATCGAGCACGCCTTTGGCGCTGTCGGCCGACGGATGGGCCAGCACCGCGCTGACCTCGCCCTCCGCGGCCGACAGGTGACGGCCGCACAGGTAGTAAGTCACCGCCGCCGCGACCAAGCCGCCCAGCACTGAAATCAGCAGGGTCGGCGCGGCGTGCAGGCCGAGCGCGAACATCGGGAAGGACGCGTTGGCCTGCGCCATCGCGAACACCATCGCCAGCGTCGCCGCGATGTGGCGATCGGACACGCCGCGCTGATCCATGATGCTCAGCGTCGCCACCGGCGCGGCGAAACTGACCAGATTGATCTGCAGCGCGGCGAGCACCCCCAGCCCGCTCAGGCCGAAGGGCTGGAGCACCGGCGCCAGCCGATCGACCAGCCAGTCCAGCCAGCCGCGCGCCTCGGCCAGGCGCATGATGCACAGCATCACCACCATGATCGGCAGCATCACGAACAGGGCAAATTCGACCGCCGCGCGACCGGCCTCGAGGATCACTTCAATCAACATGGGAAACCACAAGCAAGGGGTGCGCCAGCAAAAACGGTCGTTCTAGTCGACGCTCAGGGGCTCAGACGTTAAGCAGTAAGTCACGCCATCACCGCCATAAACAGCAAGGGAATCGAAAAGCATGGCAGAAAATCTACCCGGCTTTCTACCCGGTTTTTTCGCCACTACCCCTGCTAGCTCAGTCCATGGCCAAGCAGAAATTGATATGGCGCGCGGGGCGCAATCCCAATAGCTGCTTGGCGTCTATTTTTCTCTGCACCATCAAGGTATCACGGCCCAGCGGTCGCCAAGAATCAGAGCAAACCCTTGAGCATGTTGTGCACGACCGGGTTTTCACGTCGCTCTAGCTCATCCGCTACGCGGTCAAACCCCTGCTCATCGTCAGCCCCCGCCGTCGTCAGGTTTGGTGCTGTGGTGTCCGGCTCACCAATCAGGTAACGAGCCAGCCATTCGCGCGCGTATCGGTCGCCTTCCTTTGCCTCCTGAACAGCGGCAGCAACAATTCCTTGCCAGTCATCAACGGAACAGGCTGAAACCGTGGCTTGCAAGTAGGCTGATTCGGTCGCCCGGCGAGGTCGACCCGGCCCGCCGGAATTGCCCTGTGCGAAGCGACCACCACGGCCGCGCTGTGCGGTTTTCTCGCCGTCTAAACGGGGTTTCGTCATTTTCTTCGCTCTCCAGTTATGATGTTTGCTTGCGGCGCTGACGGTCTCGCCAAGTTTGCGTGCGCACTGCCCGGCCGCTTCCTTCACCGCAGCCTTGTAGCTGGCAACATTAAGTGTTTGATGCCAGCGGGTGCCCAGTACAGGGCGGCGGCTTTGGTATTGGCGGGTATCGTCATTGCTTTTCCTCAAGTGAGTTCAGGGAGATGGCTTCTCTAGATAGTCACCGTCAGCCGGTGCTACGGATTTGCAAAAATGGGCTAGATAGCACCGTCTCCCGGTGCTAGGCGTAGTGCCCTTGCACCGTCTCCCGGTGCTATTGGCGACCCCGTAGCACCGTTTGACGGTGTGGAGCGCGCGTTTTCTACGGAGGCACCTCGTAAATACGCGCTACGCGGGAAGGCCGATTCGGTGCAATCCATGTCAGGCGTCCAGTGAAGGGAGGCCCACGTCAGGGCGAACCATGCGGCCCGGTTCGGCAACGCCCCCACGCGCGTCTGAAACAGGAAGCCGGCGGCCTCCAGTTCCCGGCGTGCGCGGGTCAGCGTGTCGTTGCTGCTCCAGCCTCGCCCCTTGAGTGCTGTCATGGAGGCGCACAGCTTCCCGTTGTTGCTTGCGCCCAATTGCCGGGCAATGTCCAACAGCAGGCGAACAGCCGGGGCGGACAGATTCAGGAACGCGGGCGAGTCCATGACGACGTGCGGCAGCGCGAGGAAGCCGACGCCATCGCGCCCGCGATTCCGGTGCTTGGCACGGGCCATTCATTGCGCCCCGGTGCCCGGCATCGAGTAGCGCGCCACATGAGCCACGCGGCCATCACGACAACGAACAGTCACCGTCTCGCTGTTGATGGGCCATCCGTGGCAGCGCAAGTCGTGTATTACGCTGGCGAGCCTCGCCGTGCCGTGTTCGCTCCAAGCGTCCGAGGCGGTCAAGCGCCTGCCGGCCTTGAGGGCTTCCAGAACTTGTGCGGCGACGGTACCAGCGCGCGGGGTGGCTGAGGTACCATTGGGGTTCAATTCCTTCCCCGGCCCTTGTGTCGGGTATTTTTTTTTCATGACCGCCCCCTTACGCCTGACCGGCGATGCGTTCTGCCTGCCAGCGGTCAATATCTTCTGAGTCCCACGCGGATGCGCGGGGGCCGATTTTGTGCGGTTTCGGGAAGGTGCCTTTGCGGACACCGGCATACACCGAACTGCGCTTGAGTCCCACCCGGCCGATTACTTCCGGCAAGCGCAGCATGCGGCGCGTGGGGCAATTATTTCGGCTAGTTTCGGTTTGTTCGGGGTGTTTGTCGTGCATGTCTGCGACCTCCTTCGGTCGTTTTTGAATGGCATGCACACGATGCCGGCTCGGATTTCACCAATGCCGACGCATCATCGGGGTTTAATTCATGAGAGAAGACCGGCTTTTTTCAGGTGGCGGCGGATGTTGTCCCGGTGCGGTGGCGCGATGCCTTTTGCCGCCAGTTTCTGTTCAACTCGGCGTGCAAGGTCGCGCTTTTGGACCTTGCCATGCTTCAATTGCCGGCCTATGTCGACAATCAGGTCGCGGGGCACATCGCCCGAGTTCGTGCGGAGCGACGGAAGGCGCACAAGACGCTGATACAGCCCTTTCCGACGATAAAAGGCCTCATCGTACTGATTTCGGGTAGGGCGACGCCCTCGCCCCTTGTATGGGGGCGTCTTGGGCCTCCCAAGATTGACGGGCTTGATGATGAATTCGATTGCCTCGGCCTTGCTCACAGCCCGACCGCCAGCGGCATGAACCGCTTTCATCGCGGCCAGTGCTTCGCGGGAGCCATCATCATCGTCTGCGGTGCTCATAAACACCGCCAGCGCGAGAAAAAGCGGGTACTTTTGCGGGTATCAAAACGCAGGTGCGCACACCATACCCAGCAACAACGGGGGTTGTAGGTCGGTGTGCGCATTCTTGGTGAGAATGACGACGGCTCAGACAAGCCCTTCTTCGTGCAGTCGGGCGATGATTTGGGCTTGCTGTTCGGGCGTCATGTTCAGGACCTGTTCAACGATTTCTTGTTCAGCGTCGGTGTAGTTGTAGGCTTCCATGGGTGTTACTCCTTCGTGGTGCCCGGTGGCGGGCGGGATGGATTCGGCTGTTGCTAAGATGATGAACAGACCATCTCTGGCCCGACGTTTGCGCACTGTCACGATGACTTCGCCGTCGTGACGGGTAAGGGCCTGCAATGCCGCCTCGACGGCGCTACGGGCAGGGTCGGGCAGATACCATTGGGCGGTGCGCTCAGCGATGTAACGCTCATCCATTGGCCCGCTTCCCGGCATTGAGGGGCACCACGTCAGCACCCTTCTCCCATGCGTCCAACAGGTCCGCCCACGCCTGCATCATCTTGGCGCGGTCCTCGACGTGTTCAGCGTGGTTGTAGGTCGCGCGCACTCGGTTTTGCTCGACGTGCGCCAACTGGCGTTCAATCCAGTCCGGGGCATATCCAAGCTCATTCAGGCGCGTTGAGCCCGTGACGCGGGTTGCGTGCGGGCTGTACTTGCCGGACCAATTCAGGGTGCTGAGCATCTGCCGCAGTGACACCATCGTCATCGGCCTTGAACGGTCATCCCGGCCGGGGAACAGGTGTTTTCGGTGCCCGTTGATGGCGTGCAGACCGCGCAGCATCTCGACCGCCTGACGCGGCAGCAGCATGGCGTGTTCCCGGCGCTTCTTCATGCGCTCGGCAGGGATGCGCCACAGGCCGGCGTCTAGGTCGAATTCGGACCATTCGGCCTCGACAACCTCGCTTGGGCGGGCCAGCGACCACCACATCAGGCGAAATGCTGCTGCGGTTTCGTGTCGCCCCGCGTAGCCGGTCACGTCGCGCATCAGTTGCCCGATTTCGTCGGTGTTCAGCGGGCGCTTTTGTTTGGTCTTGCTGGTTGGGAGCGCTGTTTTCCAGCGATGAACCGGGTTGGAATCCACCCGGAAGGTTTCGGCGGCGAGCTCGAAGATGCCGTGCAGCGTTCGCCGGGTTTCTTCCATGACGGTCACGCCATTCTTTTCGGCAATGCGCTTGAGCATGGCAAGGATGGCCGGCGCTTCCACATCACGGACAGGCAGACTCCCGAAGCTCGGGAACACCAGCCGCGCAAGCGTGGCACGGCGGCGGGAGCGGGTCACGTCTGACCAGTCTTGCAGGCCCAACCATTCATCAGCCACAGCGTCAAAGGTCACGGCCTGACGTAGTGCCTGTTTGGCCTTCTCAGCCTTTCGATGGGTCGCGGGGTTGATACCCTGCTTCACGAGCGCGCGGGCCTTCTGGCGCTCATCTCGGGCTTCTCCGAGTGTGTAGCGGCGACCAGCGCGGCGGATTTCCGCTTCTTCAGGCGTTTCGCCTGCGGGCGGACTGGCGTACTCGCCAATGGATGCCGTGCTTTCCTTGCGCCGGCCGTCCTGCTTAAGCTCGAAGCGATACCGCCACAGCTTCGAGCCGCCGGGGCTGACCTCCAGATACAACCCCTTCCCATCGGTCAGCTTGTACGGCTTGCCCTTTGGCTTGGCTGTGCGGCATTGGGTGTCGGTCAGCATGTAGCCCCCTTGGCGTCGTCTACCCGGTTTTTGAACAGCGGCTGTTCTGTTCTACCCGGAAGTCTACCCGGTTTCTACCCGGTTGCCAATGAACCTCAGCAAACTGCTATAGACCAAGAAACCCTTTATTTACGCCACTTTCAGGCCATTAAAGCATCCAGCGGCGTCCATCAAAAGCCACAAAAACACTTAGACGTTGAACAGAAAATGCATGACATCCCCGTCACGCACCACGTAATCCTTGCCTTCGACCCGCATCTTGCCGGCCTCCTTGGCGCCTTGCTCGCCGTGGCAGGCAATGAAATCGTCGTAGGTGATGGTCTGGGCGCGGATGAAGCCACGCTCGAAATCGGTGTGGATCACGCCCGCGGCCTGCGGCGCGGTGGCGCCGACCTTGACCGTCCAGGCGCGCACTTCCTTGACCCCGGCGGTGAAGTAGGTCTGCAGGCCAAGCAACCGGTAGGCGGCGCGGATCACCCGGTTGAGGCCGGGCTCGGCGAGGCCGAGATCGTCGAGGAACGCCTGCTTGTCCTCATCGTCGAGGTCGGCCAGTTCGGCCTCGATCTTGGCGCAAACCGCCACCACCGGCGCACCCTCGGCGGCGGCATGGGCGGTGAGGCGGTCGAGATAGGGGTTGTCGGTGAAGCCGTCTTCGAGCACGTTGCCGACGTACATCGCCGGCTTGATGGTGAGCAGGCACAGCGGACGCACCAGCTCCAGCTCGTCGCTGGCGAAGGCAAAGGTGCGCGCGGGCTTGCCTTCGTTGAGGTGCGGTTGCAGGCGCTCGAGCACATCGAGCATCTTCTTGGCGTCCTTGTCGCCGGAGCGCGCTTTCTTGCCTTCGCGGTGGATGGCTTTGTCCACCGCGCCCAAATCGGCCAGCGCCAGCTCGGTGACGATGGTTTCGATGTCGGCGATCGGGTCGACCCGGCCGGAGACGTGCACCACATTGCTGTCATCGAAGCAGCGCACCACGTTCACGATTGCGTCGGTTTCGCGGATGTTGGCGAGGAACTGGTTGCCCAGGCC
>JAGRFO010000061.1 GCA_020446005.1 Rhodocyclaceae bacterium
TCTTCCGCTACAACGCGACCTACCCGTACTACTCCGACGCCATCTGGTACCTCACCCAGATGCGCCGCTGGGGCCAGATCGCCGAGTACAAGCCGGATAGCTGGTACATGGACGTGGCCAAGAAGGTCTATCGCCCGGACATCTACGCCGCGGCGGCCAAGGAGTTGATCGCCGAAGGCAAGATGAAGGCCGCCGACTTCCCGGATTTCGCCACCGAAACTGGCTACAAGCCGGCGCAGGACGACTTCCTGGACGGCATCGTTTATGACGGTTCCAAGCCGAACGCCTACATCGACAGCTTCAAGATCGGCCTGAAAGGCAAAGAAGAAGTCAAATAACCCATCACGTGTGCCGACCCGGCCGGAAGATCCCGGCCGGGCGGTCGCAGGCAGAGGGCAACATCATGCTGAATGCAACTGCAAACTTTTTTAACAAGACCGGCCTGACCTGGTTCGTGCCGTTTGTCCGGCTTGCTCAGGGCGATGATCCCCAGGAGCAACTCAAGTCGATTCTGATGATGATCGGCATCCCGATCGTCGCGATGGTGGTTTTTCTGGGGGTCTGGCATGTCGCCGCCTCCGGCGTGCAGACCAGTCTGGGCGCCATCCCCGGGCCGACGCAGGTGTGGGAAGAGGCCATCGGCCTGGTCGATGAGCACTACGCCGAGCGTGAAAAGGCCGAAGGTTTCTACAAGCGTCAGGAAGATCGCAACGCCAAGATTCTCGAGCGCAACCCGGATGCCGAGGTGACGATCCGCCCCTACACCGGCAAGCCGACCTACTTCGACCAGATTGTCACCAGCCTGTACACGGTGTTCACCGGCTTCGCGATCGGCACCCTGATCGCCGTGCCGCTGGGGATTGTCTGTGGCCTGTCCAAAGTGGTGCAGACCGCGGTGAATCCGCTGATCCAGATATTCCGCCCGGTGTCGCCGCTGGCCTGGCTGCCGATCGTGACCCTGGTCGTCAGCGCGGTTTACGTGAGCGCCGACCCGATGTTCTCCAAGAGCTTCATCGTCTCGGCCATCACCGTGACGCTCTGCTCCCTGTGGCCGACCCTGATCAACACCGCGGTCGGCGTGGCGTCCATCGACCAGGACCTGATCAACGTCTCCAAGGTGCTGCGCCTGTCGTGGTGGACCAAGGTCACCAAGATCGTGCTGCCCTCGTCCCTGAAGCTGATCTTCACCGGTCTGCGCCTGTCTCTCGGGGTGGGCTGGATGGTGCTGATCGCCGCCGAGATGCTGGCCCAGAACCCGGGCCTGGGCAAGTTCGTGTGGGACGAATTCCAGAACGGTTCCTCCCACTCCCTGGGCCGCATCATGGTGGCGGTGTTCACCATCGGCTTCGTCGGTTTCGTGCTCGACCGCATCATGCACACGCTGCAGCTGCTGGTGAGCTTCGGCGAGAACGAACACTAATCGCGCCGTCATGCGAGAGGAGCCAGTCATGAATGCCATCCCCAAGCCGAAGGAAGTGATCACCAGCGCGCCGCCCGAGCTGCACGCCGTGCCGGATGCCGCGCCGGCCTTCCTTGAACTGAAGAATCTGTCCAAGAGCTACGGCACCGGCAGCCACGTCACCAGCGTGCTCAAGGACATCAACCTCAACATCCGCGAAGGCGAGTTCGTGGCCATCGTCGGGTTTTCCGGCAGCGGCAAGACCACGCTGATCTCGCTGATCGCCGGCCTCATCGCGGCCGACGGCGGCGAAGTGGTGCTCAAGGGCAAGAAGATCACCGAGCCCGGCCCCGACCGCGGCGTGGTGTTCCAGATCTACTCGCTGATGCCGTGGATGACGGTGCGCCAGAACGTGGCGCTGGCGGTCGATCAGATCTTCCCGGATCTGTCCGCGGCTGAGCGCAAGGCGCGCGTCGAGAAGTACATCGACATGGTGAGCCTGTCGCACGCCGTTGATCGTCGTCCGGCGGAGCTCTCCGGTGGCATGCGTCAGCGGGTGAACGTGGCCCGCGCGCTGTCGGCCAGCCCGGAAATTCTGCTGCTCGACGAGCCGCTGTCGGCGCTCGACGCGCTGACCCGCGCCAACCTCCAGGACGAGATCCTGGAGATCTGGGACAAGGAGAAGAAGACCGTCGTCCTCATCACCAACGATGTGGACGAAGGCCTGATCATGGCCGACCGGATCATCCCGCTCAACCCGGGCCCCGGCGCCACCTTCGGGCCGGAGTTCGTGGTCGACCTGCCGCGTCCGCGCGATCGAACCCAGATGAACCACGACCCGGAGTTCAAGCGTCTGCGCAAGGAGGTGACCAGCTACCTGATGCAGGTCGCCGCCGAGCAGGCCGCTGAGGCCGGCGAGGTGGTGCCGCGCCCGAACATCCTGCCCAACACCAGTGCCGAGTACATCGGCGGCCTCAACACGGCCTTGCGCCCGGGCACGGTCCAGCCCAGCGATGCCACCGAACTGCCGCACTTCGACCGCTACGTCGAGTTCTCCAAGGTCTGCAAGGTCTATCCGACCAAGAAGGGCCCGCTGACGGTGGTCGAAGACTTCGACCTGCGCATCCGCAAGGGCGAGTTCATCTCGGTGATCGGCCACTCCGGCTGCGGCAAGTCGACCGTGCTGTCGATGATCGCCGGCCTCAACCCGATCTCCAGCGGCGCCGGCTTGCTCGACAACCGCGAAGTGGATGGCGCCGGCCCGGACCGCGGGGTGGTGTTCCAGGCCCCCAGCCTGATTCCCTGGCTGAGCGCCTACGACAACGTGGCGCTCGGGGTCGAACAGGTCTATCCGCACGCGACGAAACAGGAGCGCCGCGACATCGTGATGCACTTCCTGGCGCGCATCGGCCTGGCCGACGCGGTGGACAAGAAGGCCGCCGAGCTGTCCAACGGCATGAAGCAGCGGGTGGGCATCGCCCGCGCCTTCGCCCTGTCGCCCAAGCTGCTGCTGCTCGACGAGCCCTTCGGCATGCTCGACTCGCTGACCCGCTGGGATCTGCAGGAAGTGCTGATGGATGTGTGGAGCCGCGAGCAGCTCACCGCGATGGTGATCACCCACGACGTGGACGAGGCGATCCTGCTCGGCGACCGGGTGGTGATGATGACCAACGGCCCCAACGCCAAGGTCGGCAAGATTCTCGAAGTCGATCTGCCGCGCCCGCGCACCCGCAAGATGCTGCTGGAGCACCCCGACTACTACCGTCTGCGTGAAGAGCTGATCAGCTTCCTCGCTGATTGCGATCACGCCTGAACGGGATTCCCGATGTCTCCGCTCTTGCCGGCCCGCTGGGCCGGCTTTTTTTTCGCGCCAAGGAAATTGCACGGATGGATTCCGTCCATCCGCCGGATGTGAGAATCTACGGCCTGCGGTCGCCCGGGCCGCCTTATGGAGTGATGTAAACAAGCCATGGATACACATGACGAAAAACGCCTGTCGCGGCGCATTCCGCTCGGTTGCGATGCGCTGATCCAGCCGATCGGCGGCCAAGAGCGATTCACGGCCAAATGTCTCGAAATCGGCGCTGGCGGGATGACCCTCGAAAGCAAATACGTGCCCGGGCTGGCCGAGCAGCTCGACGTGCTGGTGCGCCAGCCCGACGGCGGGGCGGACAACCCGCCGCTGCACGTGCGGGTGGAGGTCAAGCGCAGCCACAAGACCGCTTCCGGGGACTACCAGCTCGGCGCGCGGATCGTGCAGGTGCTCAAGTAAGCACAGTCAGCTCAGCGTGACGCTCAGCCGCCCAGGCGGGCGATGAAGTAACCGGCCACCACCGCGGTGCCGATCACCCCGGCCACATTGGGGCCCATCGCGTGCATCAGCAGGAAATTGCCGGGGTCGGCCTTCTGTCCTTCCACTTGGCTCACCCGCGCAGCCATCGGCACCGCCGACACCCCGGCCGAGCCGATCAATGGGTTGATCTTTTCTTTCGACACCAGGTTCATCAGCTTGGCCATGAGCAGGCCGGAGGCGGTCGAGATCGAGAAGGCGACGATGCCTAGCGCCAGGATCTTGAGCGTCTCGACCTGAAGAAAGCGCTCGCCGGTCATGGTGATGCCGACCGAGGTGCCCAGAAAGATGGTCACCACGTTGATGATCTCGTTCTGCGAAGCCTTGCTCAGCCGCTCGGTGACCCCGCATTCGCGCAGGAAATTGCCGAGCATCAGCATGCCGATCAGCGCCGAAGCGGCGGGCACCAGCAGGATCACCAGCACCGTGACCACCAGCGCAAAGATCAGCTTCTCGGTCTTGGAGACGGGGCGCAGCGAGCGCATGCGGATGGCGCGTTCCTTGGGGGTGGTGAGGGCGCGCATGATCGGCGGCTGGATCAGCGGCACCAGCGCCATGTAGGAATAGGCGGCCACCGCGATCGGGGCCAGCAGTTCCGGCGCGAGCTTGTTGGCGAGGAAGATCGAGGTCGGTCCGTCGGCCCCGCCGATGATCCCGATGGCGGCCGCCTGGTCGGTCGAAAAGCCCAGTAGCGCCGCGCCGATGAAGGTGGCGAAGACCCCGAACTGCGCCGCTGCGCCGAGCAGGAAGGTGCGCGGATTGGCGATCACCGGGCCGAAATCGGTGAGCGCGCCGACACCCAGAAAGATGATCGGCGGGAAGATTTCGAGGTGGATGCCCTGGCCGAGGTAATGGAACAGGCCGCCCGGCGCGTCGCCCACCGGCGGATTGACCAGGCCCTCGGTCGGCAGGTTGGCGAGCAGGGCACCAAAGGCGATCGGCACCAGCAGCAGCGGTTCGAAATTCTTGTACACCGCCAGATACAGCAGGCCGCAGACCACCACCCACATGATCATCATC